>JAOZMN010000019.1 GCA_029934265.1 Bacteroidales bacterium | reverse complement strand
TAGTGGATACTTTTCAACCGGAATACCGGGTACTTTTCAATTGAAATATACACAATTATTTTACAAGCCAATCTTTAGCTTCTTCTATTGTATTAAAAGCTCTTGTCTGATAACCTGAAAAAGTATTTATCATATTCAAAAGTATTTTTTTTCCTCCTGAAATACCTATCACAGCCGATTTTTTTACAAAATTTCGTCCCATTTTCGTCGATTCTTTAAGATGTTTTTGAGATTCGCCGTAAATAAAAGAACCGGTAAGGTCGGTTAAAATCAATATGTCCTTTATATTATTTTCAGTATAATATTTAATTCTTTCAAATGTTTCACCGACTTTTGCTTTAAATTCTTCGGGCTTCTTCAGATTTCTGTAATCGAGATAAGCTATTTTTACGCCTTTATGTTCAATTACAATAGTTGTTTCGCTAAATTGTTGTTCCATAATTTATTATTTTATAAATAGAATTAATTTTATTGACAATCAACATCATTAAAACTTGTATCCCAACAATGCCATTGTTCGTCTCCGAATTTATTTTTGTCTTTTACGTGTCCGTTTTTATTTACTTTACTCCATTCTATTTCAGTCAAATTGTCTTTCCCTTTGTTGTAAATATTGTAAAACGAATCAAATTCTGAACCGGAAATTTGTCCGTAAGAAATATAACCTCCGTTTTCTGCTCCGGCGGGTTCTATGTTTTTATATTCTATTTGTGCCGTTCCGTCGCTGTTGAGTTTCCAGTCTATACTTAGTAACTCTGTCGGGTTCTCTTGTGATTTGTATAAAGTCCATTTTGCATAAGTTCTTGATATGTCGGAAGTTCCTTTGTACCACAGAAAATCGGTATAACTACCGGTTTTGCTTATACGCATTTCCCATTCTATTTCGGTTCCTTTTACGGTTCCTGTCAGATTGGCTTGATATTGAGTTCCGAAACTGTATGACCAGAGCCATTTGTTATCTCCTTGATAAGTAGGTTCTTGCTTTACGGCTTCGACATAAGAGGCAACCGGTACTACCAAACCTACTGTAAGTACTATATTCCAAACTCCGACATTCAAGGCTGAATGCAGGTAATTATTCAAAGACTTTACATCTTTATTTGCATTGTCAAAATCGGAAAATTCCATGACAAATGCCGATTGTGGAGGTAATACCGGCGTAACTCCTTGTGATTCTTCCTTTTTGCATGATTGGAAATTTACGGCAAACAGGATTAATCCTGCAATAATAATTTTTGTTCCTTGTTTTAAATTTAATTTTTTCATTGGTTGAGGTTTTAGAAAGTTAGATAATTTATTTATTGAATTTAGTTTTTAAAAGACGAAGTTAATTTTTTTCCATTAAATCATCATAAAGTTTTATTGCTTTTTCGTTTCTGATACTCATTGAAGGGTGTCCGTATTTTAGTTTTATATTTCCGGTTACGCATATTTTTTTATTGATAAGATAAGTTGCAGGGTCGTAAGTGAAATTTACGATATTACTTTTCCAGATAGTACACCAAAAAATTTGTTTTGGAAATTTTTGGTCGAGATTTATAAAAGTATTTCCTGATTTTTTACTGAATTTAACGGAAACAACTGTTCCGCAAACTGTTCCTTTTTCGTCTATGTGTGAGCGTGCTTGAACTGTATTGAATGTATTTTCGGGTAATTTGGTTCTGTGAATTGGTGTTACATTGCCTTTATTTTCTTGGGATTGCCATAATTTTATATCGTAATTTGCTTCAATTTTATCTTCAATTTCATCAGGCAATTTCGGGAAAAAATTTATTTTTGTCAGATTTTCGATACTGTCAATACTCACAGCAAAACTCGATAAAGGATAAGATGTTTTTGCATTCGGAATTAAAAATGCTATACCGGAAATTGTATCCCCCTCTATATCGGCGATTACTTTATAAAAAAGTTCGGGAATGCTGACTTTATTTTTTTTCCCTATTGTAGGAAGTCCGGGCTTTAGAACACCGCCGGTTACAACGTAAACTTGTTCTTTGTGTTGTGCAACATATTCTCGAACAAAACTTTCGAGTTCTGCCCATATTTCCCTGTTAAGTTCCGGCAGTTGCGGAGACATATTGGAATAAAAATAAGACTCACTCAAAGCCTTGTGCGACCAGCGAAAATCGGCAGAGGGAGCAAGGTGTCCTCTGTCGTATCCGGAATACCAATAATCACTTTTTACGGCAGTTCCTGTTTTTACTTTCGGGTCGGTACGAAAATCGTTGGTTCTGCCGATTCCGCCTTGCAAAATATCCGGAGTTATTATATGAGCTACCCATTTTGCTTGTTCGTGTTCTTCACTGTAAACCAATGACATGGCACTATGTTCAACAACAGTTTCATCAGTTTTAAGTTCCGGAAGACCGTTTGCTTTTAAATCTGTTTGTGTTTTTTGCAGTTTAAAAACTTCTATTTCAGTCCTTACGGCTACCTTTCTGGCATCTAAGGAATCTAATTCGGCTTGCAGTAAAGCTATTTTTGTTTCAATTTCTTGCGAAAAACAAATTTCTGTAAAGAATTGAAAAAAAATACTTAATAATAATAATCCAACAATTTTTGTCATAATTCCGAATTTAATAAATTTAAAACCATAAAAGTATTAAAATCTACGGAATAAAAAAAGATGTATTTTAAAATACATCTTTTTTAAAGTTTGGTTTTGGTTAATTGTAAAGGTCTTAATTTAAGCTTTAGGTTATTTGCTCGGGAGCGAATTTAATAAAAAAAGTACCTTCTTGCGGTCAGTTTTACAATGCAAACATATATTTGTTTCATCGAAAATTAAATTTTAATTGACCAATGTGCTTAAATATGTTATTAACAGACTTTTTTTTTATGATAATCGTTGTTTTAATTGTGAAGTTTTAAAATTTTCAGTTGCCTGTTATCTCTCCGGCTTTGTTGTAAATAATTTGATTTACGGGATTTTTTTTTCGTTTTTTTATTGGTCTGATATAAATTTTAAGAATTTTATCCGGATATTTATTCCGGATTTCTTGATAAATTTCACTGTCTTCGCCAAGATTATCACCTATAAGAATTATTTTTTTGTAGGATTTTTGATAATTATTTCATTAAGTTTTTCCGTTTTATGTTCAAAACCTTTAGTGTGTGATTTCCTTATTATAATAGTGTCCGGTTTGAAATTATCTTTTCTGAAATGTTTATATACATGATTTTTGGAGAGTTTTGTTTGATTTGTAAGAATATAAATTTCAGCTCCTTTTTTCTGAAAATCATTATATAATTCAGGCATACCTTCATAAGTTTTTTTTGTTATAAAGATATTCCAAAGGTCGGATATTCCGATAAATCCATGAGTTTTTTTATAAGTATTGTCCATATCGGAAATAATTATAATATTTTCGTAACTTTGTGCCCCGGTTTGTCGGCTTACTACAAATAATAATATAAATAAAATTATTTTGTACATATAAATGATTGATTTTTTGATTATATATTTTTGTTTCTATTTGTTTTAAAAAAAAATAATTAAATTATTGATAATAAGAGAAATATCTTAATATATGTATTAATATTAAACATTTTTCAGAAGTACTCTTAACATAATTTATTCCGTATTCGAGTTTGCATAATAATTATATTATCAATGTATTAAAAATACGGTTTTACCCCATTAAAAAAAAGTCGAAGACCTTAAAATGACTCGCAGAGTCCAAATATATAAAATGAAAACTGTAATTACAATAATTTATTTTTATGCTTTTTTGATTTTTTCATGTACCGGTAACGGCAACGGTACGGAAAATCAGAGTCGTATAAATCAAAAAGATGCTTTGGAAATTGAGAGTCAAATATTTGACGATACAATAAAACCTCAGGAACAAAAATATACTGTTTTTGAAATAGATACAATTCCGGATATTACACAAAAATTGGTAACTTCCCCGACTTTCATCAAAAAAAGGCTTGAAAAACTTATCGGAAAATCAATGAAAGCCAAGTGTGATAGTATCGGAGTAAAATATCCTCCGAAATTTGTACTTTTTCGTTCGTTTAAGTTGGAAAAAGAATTTGAAATTTGGGTTGGCGATACTCAAAAAGACAGCTTAAAATTATTGGCAATTTTACCGGTCTGTGCTGTTGATAATCAGCCGAGTCCTAAATTACAACGAGGCGACGGCAAAACTCCGGAAGGTTTTTATAATTGTGATTTGCTTTATGGAAGTTCTTATTCTTTTATGTGGATAAATTTGAACAGAGATAAAATAAGCAATTTCGGGAATGTAGGAAACGGCTGTTCGAGTTTTAAGATTTGTACTGACTATCCGCATTCTATTGACAGGAGACGAACCCAAAAAAATGTCGGAAACTCTACAAGTACCGGAGGCGAAATTTGTATTCACGGAAATTGTGTAACCGCCGGCTGTATTTCTTTTGAAAATGAAAATTTTTTGCCGGTATTTCTTGCTGCTTCGCATCATAATAAAACTGCTTACGGAAAAATAAAAATACATATATTTCCTTTTCGTTTTACGGAAGAAAATAAAACTTATTTCTCAAAAAATGCTTATTCCGAAATGAAAAAAGACGATTTAATTAAATTTTGGGACGAGCTGGAAAAGGGATATAATCTTTTTGAAAAAACAAGAAAAGCTCTTAATGTGAGCTATTCGGGTGAAAATTACAACTACAAACAATTTTAAATTTGAAAACATATTTTTTATCGGATATACATCTTGGATTTCCGAACAGAGAAAAAAGTTTGGAGCGAGAAAAATTGCTTGTCCGGTTTCTTGAAGAAATCAGAGAAACAGCTGATGCAATATATTTTGTCGGTGATATTTTTGATTTTTGGTGGGAATATAAAAAAGTGGTTCCGAGAGGTTTTGTGCGTTTTTTGGGCAAAATTACAGAAATTACGGATTCCGGCATACCGGTACATTTTTTTTCGGGAAATCATGATATTTGGTTCAAAGAATATTTGTCGCAAGAAGCAGGTGTAATAATTCATCACCGGTCTTTTACAACAAATATTTACGATAAAAAATTATATATTGCTCACGGCGACGGTTTGGGACCGGGTGATGCAAAATATAAAATTCTGAAAAAAATATTTACAAGTAAAATTTTGCAGTGGGGCTATACTCGATTGCACCCCAATACTGCTCTCGGTTTCGGACATCGCTGGTCGAAAAACAGAGGCAAAAAAGAAAAAGAAATTATATTTTTCGGGGAAAATAAAGAATATTTAATGCTACATAGCAAAAATTTGTTAAAAAAGGAACATTTTGATTATTTTATATACGGACACAGGCATTTACCGATGATATATCAAATTTCTAAAAAATCGAAATATGTAAATACCGGCGATTGGATTGGAAATTTCACTTTTGTTGAAATGGACAGAGCGGGAATTAAACTTCTTACATACAGAAATGCAATTATTGAAAAATATGATAAAAATATTAAGGTTCAAGGGCGAAACCCTCATGGAGGGATTTAATAATACTCTACAAAAAGATGGGTATAATCAGCTAATTTTTAATCTTTTAACATAATTATATACGAATAAAATCTTCTCTCTTTGTAAAAAAAATAATTAATTAAATTACAGATATTCTTAAAATTAAAGAATAAATAAAAATAAAAGACTTTAACACAAAACTATGCAAACTACCGATATAAATAAAGCTGTCGAAAGATATGAATTTTATAAATTTGATGTTGACCCCGGACAGTCGCAACTGCGAATAGATAAATTTTTATTCAATAAAATTGAAAATGCTTCACGTACAAAAATACAAGATGCTGCAAAAGAAGGTTTTATAGAAGTAAATGGAAAGAAAGTAAAATCAAATTATAAAGTTCGTCCGAACGATAAAATTATTGTTTATTCTGAATCGGAACCTCGTGAAATAGAGCTTATTCCGCAAGATATTCCTATAAATATAATTTATGAAGACGATTATTTGTTGTTGATAAACAAAACTCCCGGATTGGTAGTTCACCCCGGTTTCGGAAATCATGACGGAACACTCGTTAATGCACTTATGTATCATCTGAAAGATTTACCGCTTTTTAATTCCGGAGAGGCACGTCCCGGACTTGTACATCGCTTAGATAAAGATACTTCGGGAATTTTGGTGGTCGCAAAAACCGAACAAGCATTAAGTAATTTGTCCAAACAATTTTTCGACCGCACTACCGACCGTAAATATTATGCTGTTGTGTGGGGAGTTCCGAAAGAAAAAGAAGGAACAATTACCGGAAATATAGACAGACACCCGAAAAACAGAAAAATACGTACTGTTTTTCCGGACGGTGAGCAAGGAAAACACGCAATCACACATTATAAAGTTTTGGAAGATTTCGGATATGTGAGTTTGATAGAATGTAAACTCGAAACCGGCAGAACGCATCAAATTCGTGTTCACATGAAATATTTGGGACACCCTTTATTTAATGATGCCGATTACGGTGGAAATTTGATTTTGAAAGGAACTCGTTTTTCAAAATATCAACAGTTTATACGAAACTGTTTTAATGTAATACCACGACAAGCACTTCATGCCAAAACGCTCGCTTTCGACCACCCGGAAACAGGCGAAAGAATGGAATTTAATTCCGACTTGCCGGACGATATGCAACAACTTCTCGAAAAATGGAGAAGATACATCGCAGGAAGATTAATTTAAAAATCGGCAAAAACCCGGTAAAAGTTTCATTCTGAATAAAATTCTTACCGGATTTTCAAATTACACTAAATATCTTTATAGTTGTCTTTTACGAAAGTTTGTTCTGTTATCGGTGGTCTGACATAACCTTTATTTATTATTCGAGGCTCTAAACTCAATTCTTCCGTAGGAATTTCTTTATAAGGAATTACACTTAATAAATGTCTTATACAATTAAGCCGGACTTTACGTTTGTCATCGGCTTCGACAACATACCAAGGCGAAATTTTGGTATCTGTATAGGCAAACATTTCATCTTTTGCTTTTGAATATTCTTCCCATTTATTGCGAGATGTTATATCAATCGGACTAAGTTTCCAACGCTTGGTGGGGTCTTTCAATCTCGACTGAAAACGATATTCTTGCTCATCGGCACTTACCGAAAACCAATATTTTATGATAATTGTTCCGGAACGTATAAGCATTCGTTCAAAGTTTGGACAGGAGCGTAAAAAATCCCAATATTCTTCGTTTGTACAAAATCCCATAACTCGTTCAACGCCTGCTCTGTTGTACCAGCTTCTATCGAAAAGTACCATTTCGCCGGCTGCCGGTAGAAAGTGTACATATCGCTGAAAATACCATTGTGTAGTTTCTTTTTCGGTTGGTTTGCTCAAAGCCACAATCCTGCAAACACGAGGGTTGAGTTTTTCTGCAATTCGCTTTATTGTACCCCCTTTTCCTGCGGCATCTCTGCCTTCAAAAATTACTACAACTTTTAATTTTTCAGCCTGTATCCAGCGTTGTAATTTTATTAATTCTATCTGCAAACGAGAAAGTTCTTTCTCGTAAAATTTCTTGGGTAACCAAGCTTTTTTATGTTCTTTATCGGGCATATATATTAAGTTTTGAAATTGTAATTTGTTCATTGTAATTTGATTTCCACTTTCATATTTTCGTCAACATTTATCAGTGGTTCTCGAACGATAATTTCATTTTCGTCTAAACCGTTGTAAATATATGTATTTTCATTGACTTTTACAATATTTATTATTTTTTTCTGAAGTTTTCCGTCTTTTACAATGTATATTTCGTTGTGATTAAAAACTGCATTTCTGTTTATAAGGTCGGCATTTTTTATAATAATATCTGAAAATTCAGCTGTCATATATTGTCCTTGAAAAACGTCTGTTTCTTCTTCTATATTTACAAAAATAGGTATTGATTGAGTTTTTTCATCAACAAAACCGGCTTTTCGGATAACGATTCCGGAGCAAATTTGTGATTGGTTGTTACGATATATTTTTACTTTATCGCCGATATGTATCAATTCCGAATTTTCGGGTTCTGTGGGAATTTCGAGTTCGAGTTTTTCTGTCTTAATGAGTGTTGCTATCCTTGCTCCGGGATTGGCTACCGAACCTACTTGAGCATAAACATCGGTAATACTTCCCGAAAAAGGTGCATAAATTACATATTTTGAAAGCCTGACTTCTTCACTTTTTATTGTATAATAATCGCTTAAAATATTTCTGCTTGCCAAAAATATCTTTTGTTTTCCTGATGATATTTTCGGTAAGCCGGACAATGTTTTATTTATATTTATATTTTCAAAAAAATCATACCAAGTTGTATAACTTTCCGGGAAATCTATCTTAAAATCGGGTAATAAATTCGACAGGGAATTTAAAAATCGGCTTTTTCGAGCTTTTAATGCCAATACTGCATCGGAATTAAATATTTTCAATAAAACATCTCCTTTTTTAAATTTTTCTCCTTTCTTCAAATCAATTTTTCCTTTTAGAATTTTGCCTCTGACTTCGGTTGTCAAATCAATTTTATTTTGTGAAACTACTCTGCCTGTTTGTCTTATAGATGTTGAAATATCATAATATTTAACCGGACTTGCTTTTACGTATCTTTTGCGTTCTTTTTTTTCTTTAACCGGAATTTCTTTTTTTGCTTCGGAAAGCATTTTCATTACTAAAAAAGAAATTCCGAGTAATAGAATTATTGAAGATATAATAGAAACTATTTTAATATATTTGGGTTTCATCATGACTATATGTACTTTAATTTATGAAATTGTGAATTTTGTTAATTTCCGGAATATTACATTTATATAAAACAGATTTTGGCTACCCACGTAAAGTTGAATAGTTTGTTTGATATTATTAGGATAAAAAAATAATAAAGCTATGAATAATAGAGATATAAAACTTTTTTGTTTAAAATTATTTATTAGAAATATTTTCACTGTCCAATGTTACGTGGGTAGCCCAGATTTAAAATTAAGACTTTATATCTTTATTAATTCCGGCTGAAAGAATAATTTTTTTTCCTTGTTTTTTAATTTTTTCTTGTTCTTCCATTTCGGAAAAAGCTCTTGCCAATGCCGGTCTGGTAACACCCAAGTATTCAGAAAGTTCTTGTTGTGTTCTGTCTAAAGTAATGGTATCGTTTTTATATTTATTCGACAAATTTTGGAGGTATTTTAATAGTTTTTGTTTAATTGTATTTTGAGTTAAAAATTTTATTTTTTTTATCAAAAATACAAATTTATTTGAAATAAGTTGTAAAGTATTATTTAATACAATAAAATTTTCAGCTGTTATTTTTAAAAAATCTTCTTTCGAGATAACAAGAATTTTTACTTTTGAATGTGCAATCACATCTATAAGATATTCGGGATTTTCGGCAAACATAAATGCAAGTGCAAATGAATCAGGTGCATAAATGTTTTCTATTTTTACTATTTTACCGGAATTATCCATACTTTCTCCTCCCACAAACCCTTCTAAAATAATATGTGCCGACCGACTTATATCTCCGGAACTTATTATAATATCTCCTTTATTGAAATTTTTAATTTTATAATTTATCGAAGATAATAATTTTTCGATTTCAATTTCGGACAAACCTCTGAAAAGAGATGATTTTACAAGTGTTTTTGTCATAATAAATTTTAGTATATAAGCTGAACCTGAGTTTTTAATCAGTTTTTATTGATTTCCTGATTCAGATTATTTTTATCATTAAAAAATTGTTTACGGTTAGTAAATATTTTACATTTTTTGCTTATAAAATATGATAAAAATCAGTTTAACTTGTAGTTGTAATATTTGTTACAAAGTAACTAAAAATAATAATATACTTTTGCATAAAATATAATTAATATCTAAATTAATTCAACTAAAAATATTTAACTATGAGTATGTATTGTTATCAATGTCAGGAAGCGGCGAAGGGTATCGCTTGCGAAGGAGCAAAAGGTGTATGCGGAGTAAGTCCGGAAGTGATAAATTTACAAGACCTTGCAATCCACTTACTTAAAGGTGCTGCCGTTTATTCAATTCAGGCAAAAAATATGGGCTTGGAGACAAAAGAGTTTGACAATAAAACTTTTTCTTTATTGTTTAAAACTATTACAAATGTCAGTTTTTCCGAAAAAGATTTTATTAATGAAGTAAAAATTATTATCGGATTACGAAAAAATATTTGTAATCAAATTATTTCAAAAGGAGCAAAATTAGAAACTGTTGCAGACCAAAGTTTAATTGCCGATTTTGAAAACGACCAAGAAATTAAAGAAGCTGCAAGTAAAATTTCCGGAAAAATTGATGCTCCTAATGATGATATCCGTTCGTTGAGAGCTTTAATTATATATGGTTTGAAAGGTCTTGCCGCATATAAAGAACATGCTCATGTTTTGGGTTATGAAAATCAAGAAATTGTTGAATTTACTCAAAATACACTTGTCGCACTTACAAACGACAATCTTACACTTGAAGAAAATATCGCTCTTGTAATGAATACGGGCAAACACGCCGTTGATGTAATGGCACTTCTCGATGAAGCAAACACTACAACTTACGGAAATCCGGAAGTAACGGAAGTAAATATCGGAGTTGGAACAAATCCCGGTATTTTAATCAGCGGACACGATTTAAAAGATATAGAGCAACTTCTCAAACAGACCGAAGGTACAGGTATTGACATATATACGCACAGCGAAATGTTGCCGGCTCATTATTATCCGAAACTTAAAAAATATACGCATCTTGTCGGAAATTACGGAAATGCGTGGTGGGAGCAAACAAAAGAATTTGAGTCGTTTAACGGTCCTGTTTTGATGACCACAAATTGTTTAGTTCCGCCGAAAGACACTTATAAATCACGAGTTTACACTACCGGCGAAGTTCGATTTGACGGAGTTAAACATATCGAAATAAATGCAAATGGCGAAAAAGATTTTTCTGCAATTATAGAGCAAGCAAAATCATGCAAAGCTCCTATGGAAATCGAAACAGGTAAAATTACAGGTGGATTTGCTCATAATCAAGTAATTGCACTTGCCGATAAAGTTGTTGAAGCTGTAAAATCCGGTGCTGTTAAAAAATTCGTTGTCATGGCGGGTTGTGACGGACGACAAGCAAAAAGAGACTATTACACGAAATTTGCGGAGCAACTTCCAAACGATTCTATTATCCTGACCGCAGGTTGTGCGAAATATCGTTACAACAAATTGGAACTCGGTGATATAGGAGGTATTCCGAGAGTTCTCGATGCAGGACAATGTAATGATTCTTATTCGCTTGCCGTTATTGCCATGAAACTTCAAGAGGTTTTCGGATTAGACGATATTAACGATTTACCGATAGTTTACAATATAGCTTGGTACGAACAAAAAGCTGTAACTGTTTTGCTTGCACTTCTTTATCTTGGTGTAAAAAATATACATCTCGGTCCGACTTTACCGGCTTTCTTAACAGAAAATGTAACAAAAGTTTTGGTGGAAAATTTCGGAATATCGGGAATAACAACTCCTGAAGCTGATTTGGAAAAATTAGTTCTTGGAAATTAAATGTAAAGAGTAGGAAGGGGGCGACTTCGAGTCGCCTCCTCCTTTAATTGAAATTAAGGTCTTTGACTTTTTTAATGGGGTAAAACCGTCAATATGTTACAAATGCAATTTTGCCCGATAAAATTAGGTCTATGATTTATAAATTTAATGATTTTTTAATATCGTTAATTTTATCGGTTAAAATTTTATCGGTTTTATTAAATTCTTCTTTCAATGATATTTCGGATTTTACACCTATGTAAAATTTAATTTTAGGCTCCGTTCCTGAAGGTCGGACGGTTATTTTTGAGCCGTTTTCGGTAAAAAATTGCAGTACATTCGATACCGGCAGATTTATTTTTGAAGTTTTGCCGGTTTGCGGTTCTTTCGCCGTTTGAAGTTTGTAATCTTTTATCAGGATTACCGGTGAATTTGCAATTTTTTTCGGTGGATTTTTTCTGTAATCGGACATCATTTTTTGTATGTCTTCGGCACCGGTTTTTCCTTTTTTTACGACATTTATAAGAGCTTCTTTATAGAAACCGAATTCGATATAAATATCAATCAATAATTCAAAAAAACTTTTACCGTTTTCTTTTGCCCAAGCCGTTGCTTCCGCAATCAGAGCCGATGCCATGACAGCGTCTTTATCTCTTACAAATTCGCCGGCAAGGTATCCGTAACTTTCTTCACCACCGCCGATAAACAGCTTTTTCCCTTCGTTTTCTTCGATGATTTGTGCTATAAATTTAAAGCCTGTAAGAACATCGAAATATTCAATATTGTATTTTTTTGCAATATCAATAAGGATTTCGGAAGTAACTATAGTTTTAACAATATATTCATTGCCTTGAATTTGTTTGTTTTCTATTCTTTTTTTTATCAAATAATAAACAAGTATGGTTGCAGTTTGGTTTCCGTTTAGAAGTATGAAATTATTTTCAAGATTTTTTACTGCAATTCCTACACGGTCGGCATCGGGGTCGGTTGCAAGCACGAGTTCTGCATCTGTTTTTTGTGCTTTTTCCAAAGCAAGTTTCAGAGCTTCTGCATTTTCGGGATTTGGCGAAATTACCGTAGGAAAATTACCGGAAACAATATCTTGCTCCGGAACATTTATAATATTGGTAAAACCATAAGCTGCAAGTGCTTGAGGGACAAGTTTTACACCTGTTCCGTGTATGGGTGTGTAAACTATTTTTAAATCTTTGTGTTTTTTTACGATTTCCGGCGAAAGTGAAAGCGATTTTAAGTTTTCGATATATAATTTATCAAATTCCTCTCCGATTATTTCGATATTTTCTTTTCGGGCTTCAAATTTTATTTCCGAAACGTCTTTTATATTATTTACTTCACTGATTATATTCGTATCGTGCGGAGCAATTACTTGTCCGCCGTCTTCCCAGTATGCCTTGTAACCGTTGTATTCTTTCGGGTTATGAGATGCGGTGATTACTACTCCGCTTTTGCAACCGAAATGCCGAAGTGCAAAAGACAATTCCGGCGTGGGACGCAAGGAATCGAACAAATAAACTTTCATTCCGTTTGCCGAAAAAATATCGGCGGTTGTTTGGGCAAAAAGTTTGCTGTTATTTCTGCAATCGTAGGCTATTGCTACTTTTATCCGGCTTTCATCGGGGAAATTTTTCTTCAAATAATTTGCAAGTCCTTGAGTTGCCGCACCTATAGTATATATGTTCACTCTGTTTGTCCCGACTCCCATTATTCCTCTGAGACCGCCTGTTCCGAATTCCAAATCTTTATAGAAAGATTCTATAAGTTCTTTTTCATCGTTTTTTATTAAAAAAGAAACTTTTTCTTTTGTTTCGAGGTCATAATTACCCTTTGTCCATTTTTTTGCTTTATCGAGTATTTTGTTATCCATAATTTTAAAAAATTTGAATTTTTGAAGTTTATTATCAAAAAAGTTTTTAAAAATAAACTTTTTAATTTAATTTTCCCAAAAATTAGGTATTTTTAAATTTTACCGGTTTAGATTTTTCAGCATGGATTTAAGTTATATGATTAATTCGGGAATGGATAGTGCTTTTATAAAAAAGCTACTTGTCCTATATGCCGAAGATGCCGATTTAGATATTACAGTTCTTAAAAAAGCCGTAAAAAATTCGGATTCGGAACTTTTGAACAAAACTGTTCATAAATTAAAATCATCGAGTGAACTTTTGGGCTTGAAGGAAGTTGTAAAGCTTTCCGTATTTTTGGAAAAAGAAACCGAAAATAAAAAAGATATAATTTTATTTGAAAAATATGTGCCGGAATTAATAGATTTATTGGAAGATGCAATCAAAGAAATTTCAGAATTTTTGAAAGCTTAGTAATCAGCCTGAGATACAAACAACTGATTTTTTGTCTTTATTCGTGTATTCTATCAATTTATTAAAGAGTTTAGTTTAAAAAGTATTTTTTTTTCAAAATCAGACCCTTAGGGTTTTAAGTAACAAGCTGTAACTCAAATATTTAGATTTGTTAATTTTTGTTAAATCAAACCCTAAGGGTCTTTTTATACCGAACTCATTAAACTTAAATTCAGTAATAAAAAAAGGAAGCATTTAATTATGCTTCCTTTTTTTATTACTGAATTTTTTTGAGTGGAATTATTATTTGTATATATACTTTAAATTTTCACTCCTATTACCAAAATGTCGTCTATTTGGTCGCTGACACCTTCTCGCCAACGTTCTATTGTATCATCAAGATAAATACGTTGCTCTTCCATTGGCATATCTTTAATTTTCAGAAGTATTTTTTTAAACCTTCCAGTCATGAATTTTTTACCTCTTTTCCCGCCGAATTGGTCAGCATAACCGTCTGAAAATACATATAATAGATCACCTTCTTTTATGTCCATCGAATTATTTGTGAAAGGATTTTTATCACCTTCGTATTCATATATTCCGATAGGCATTCTGTCGGCATTTACAACGTTCAGCTCGCCGTCTCTGATAAGGTAAAGCGGGTTGAATGCTCCGGCAAATTGTAATTTCATATTTTCTTTGTCGATTACGCAAAGTGCGATGTCCATGCCGTCTTTTGCTTCGTGAACTTCACCGGTTTGGTGCAAAGCTTCTATTATTTTAAGTCGTAATTTATCGAGAATTTCAGACGCTCCTATGTCGGTTGTTGCTGATGTTATAATTCCGTTTAGGAATGAAATACCAAGCATACTCATAAAAGCTCCGGGAACACCGTGTCCTGTACAATCGGCTGCGGCATAATAAATTTTGTTGTTATATTCTGTTCCCCAATAATAATCACCGCTTACTATATCACGAGGTTTGAAAAGTATGAAGTTATCCGGCATTTTTTCTTTTATGAATTTTTCCGGAGGCAGAATTGCATTTTGTATTCTTTTGGCATACAGAATACTACTCTCTATTTCTTCTTTTTTATGTGCAATTTCATCGTGTGCTCTTGTTACTTGTTCCATTTGAGCTTCAATTTCATCTTTTGCGGCTTCGATTTCTTCTGTAGAGGCTTCGAGTTCTGCATTTTTTTCAAGTATTTCGGCAGTTCTTTCGTGTATGGTTTCTTCAAGTTGGTCGTTTCTTTTTTTGAGTATTCGCAATCTCCATTTGAGTATTGTAAATACCAATAATATAAAAGCAATACCCAAAGAACTGAAAAACCACCACTCCTTATAATAAGGTTTTTCTATTATAAAATCTATATTTTGATAATAACTCCAAATTCCGTCTCTGCCTTTGGCACGGTATTTAAAACTGTATTTTCCGGGAGGTAAATTTTGATATTTTGCGATGTTTTCTTTTCCTCTTGAAGCAACATAGTCATTTTCAAGACCTTGCATATAAAATTCATATTCAACCGAATTTTCATCTTTAAAAGAAAGTCCCGATATTTCAAAAATTATGTTATTCTGATTGTGTTTGAGAATTTCCGGTAAATTTGAACAGAACTTATTATTAAGTCGGATACTTTCAAGTCGGCATATCGGTTCCATTTTATCCGTTCTTTTCTTTTTGATGTCAAAAGTGGCAACTCCGTGATATGTACTTATCCACAATATTCCTCGTCCGTCAAGAAACAGTCCGTCGATTGCTATTTCGTTACCGAGTAATCCGTCTCGTGAGTCGATAGTAAATTCTACGGTATTGGTTTCGATATTGTAATACATAACTCCATGATCGGTTCCAAGCCACAGTTTATCCCTGTCCAATGCAGGTTTTATTGCATTTATAACTGCATTTTCCAAAGCTTTTGATTCTATAATATAAAATTTTCCGTTTTCGTATATTCCAAGTCCTTTTTCTGTACCTACCCAAAGAACGTCTTTTTCTTCGTTCGTTTCATTATTTATCAGAATACCTTTACACATCGACCATACAGACTCGCCGGTATCTTTTACTTTCCAAAAAGAGTTTAGTTTGTATTTAACCAAACCTGTACTGTTTGCTCCGAGTACTTCACCATCAATTTCCGAAAGGTTGTAAACTAATCTTGTTGCATGATTTTCTATTGCTTCAAGTTCTGCATCAAAATTTTCAAGTCTGTAAATTATTCCGTTTACGCCGGTAAGCAGAAAAATTCCGTCTTTGCTTGATACAAAAATATCTTCAAGATGAAATAAATGTTCGTCGAATTTCCTTTTTTTAATGACTTTTAGAGTTTTTACATCGACTTCAAACATTCCGTCTGTATTGGCAACGATAATATTTTTATTCGGCATTTCGGATAAAACAAATGATTTACTGCTTGTTTCTAAGGCTTTTGTGAAATTTATAAGTCCGTCTTTAAAATAGTAAATGTCATTGTTCATACCAAACCACATTCTTCCGCTTATATCTTCAAAAACTGCATTTACAAAGCTGTTAAGTTTTTCCGGAAAAAGTGTTCTTAAACTTTTATTGGTAAGTTTTTGCATTCCTCCTGAAAATCCGAACCATAAATCCTCTTCGTTGTCAAGCAAGAAGGATAATATTCGGTATCGTTTCAGACCTATTTTATCATCGTAAATAATAGGTTTTTGTTTTAATGTAAGTATTTGATAAACTTCATAATCAGTTGTAAGCCATACCGAACCGTCCGAAGTTTGAGTAATTTTCCGAACAATTTTATTACCTATATTTATTGTGCTTGTTATTTTTTTTCCGAGTTGTTTTTTTATAATATCATTTTTATCTGCATAATACAGACCGGAACGCATGGAAGTCCATAATTTGTTATCGACATCGAAGAATGCGTAATGACAATATTCATCGGAAAGTTTGCTTAGTTTATTGTTGCTTTTCAAAATATATAATCCCGAACTTGCGGCTATTGCAATATCTTCCGTTTTATTATTTTTTGATATAGACCTGATTTTATCGGGAAGTCCGGGTATTTTTTCGTTTAAAAATACTTGTTCTCCGGAATTTGTCAGCATATAAATTCCTTTGTCGCCGTAGAACCATTTGTTGTTTTGGTCATCAATGAAAATATCATCGAACGATGTGCCGGTAAACATACTTTTAATGGTATCGGTATTTTTTTTCAGTAAGGAAATTCCGTTCAGCGTAGCGAAATATATTGCCCCTTTTTTATCTTGAGCAATGCCGTAAACTCCGTTGCTTGACATACCTTTTTTTGTACTGAAAACTTTCATGGTACGACCGTTGTATTTTACGGCTCCGGAATATGTGCCGAACCACATATAACCTTCCTTATCCTGAAAAATGGAAAGTATATCTTCTTGCGGAAGTCCTTGCTCGGCTCCGTAAGACACAAACGGAAAATAACCTTCCTGATAACTTTCATGCAAAACGGTAAGATAGTTTTGTGCCGCTTTAAGGGTCATTCCTGTTTGTTGTTTGAAATAATAATCAAGAATGCCCTCTTTTTTTGCATATTCTAAAAATTCTAAAATTTTCTGACGCAGTTGTGGCTGATTTTTTTTGATTGCCCAACCCATTTTTGTTATTGTACACAAAATAA
>JAOZMN010000018.1:1105-17440 GCA_029934265.1 Bacteroidales bacterium | reverse complement strand
ATTTAGATTTATTAAATTTTGTTAAATCAAACCCTAAGGGTCTTTTTATACCAAATTCATTTAATTTTCAAAATTAAAAATCACCCCTGAAGAATTATCGAATTTTGCACCTGTAACCGAAGCAAGGCAATTTATTTTATTTTCGTAACGCCGAAGTCCCAAAAATGCAAAAATAAGAGCTTCTTTAAATTCTATCGTTTTTTTTTCAGGAATTATAATTTTTGCTTTACATTTTTCTTCGATAAGCGAAATTAAAAAGCTGTTGTAAACCCCGCCTCCTGTGAATAATGCTTTTGCATTTTCGGAAAATAAATTTTTATTAATTTCTTCCGATATTTGAAAAGCAATATGTTCGTAAAGAGTTCTTAATTTATCCTTAACGGGAATATCGAATTTTGAAAATATCGGTAAAAAATGTTTTTGCAGATATTCATAAGCCAATGATTTAGGAGATTTTAGAGTATAATATTCTATTTCATTTAATAATTTCAATAATTTAATATTTATTTTTCCGATTTTTCCGATTTTTCCGGCATCATCAAATTTCAAACCGATTTCTTCGGAAAATTTATTGGCAATTATATTTACCGGACAAATATCGTAAGCAATTCTCACGGCTTTATTATTATCAAAAGAAATATTTGCAAAACCTCCCAAATTTACACAGAAATCATAATCCGAAAACAATAATTTATCACCAATCGGAACAAGCGGAGCACCTTGACCGCCGAGAGCTGTATCAAAAGTTCTGAAATCCGAAATACAATTAATTCCGGTTTCGGCAGCAATAAAAGCTCCGTCTCCGATTTGAAAAGTCAGTTTTTTTTCCGGTTGGTGAAAAATTGTATGTCCGTGTGAAGCAATAAAATCAGGTTTTGTTTTATTTTCCAGAAATTCATTAACTTTTTTCCCAATATAAATTCCATATTCTTTATGAAAAAGTATAAATTCCAAAGCCGACATTTTTGGAGCTTTCTGTAATTTTTCAAGAATATCATTCTCATAATTAATAGTTTGTGCATCGGTAATATTGAATTTATATTTATCATTTTTTAATTCAAATTCGCAAAGAGCCAAATCGAGTCCGTCCAAAGAAGTGCCGGACATTATTCCGAGTATTATCATGTTTTTTATGGTTTATAAGAGCAAATTACATATCCACGCAATAAATACTAATACAAAAGTTTTTCCGCATAGTCTTTTGTATAATAATTTGATTTTTAAATTTTTATAAATACGTCTTTGACCCATTAAAAGTTCAAAGACCTTATTTTTCTCGAAAGGTAAAATATTTTTTGATAATCAAAAATACATTTTAAAAAACCGATAAAAGTTTGCAATTTTGGAGTTTAATTCCATATTTGCAAAAAAACAATATTTATTTTCAATAATAGCATCGGAAAAGAATCCGAAAAGAATGAATGAAATTCTCCAAGCATATAATAATCACCCTCATAAATCCGGTTTTTTAAAATCCCTTTCCGAAGATAGAAAAAATATACACCTGAAAGCCTTGCATACTTCGGCAAGTGCATTATTTGCGGCAAGTGTAATAAATACTTCAGAAACACGACAAATATTTATTTTTCCGGATAAAGAAAAAGCTGCATATTTTCATAACGATTTAGAAAAGATACTTCCCAAAAAGGAGATTTTATTTTTCCCTTCGGCTTACAAACGCTCGACTTCCTATTCGCAAGACGCAAAAATAGATACCGGCGGAATAATTTTGCGTACAGAAGTGCTGAATAAAATAAATACTAAAAAAAACACAACAGTAGTCAGTTATACAGAGGCAGTTGCGGAGAAAGTCATTACAAAAAACAAACTCGAAACAAATACTCTCGAAATATCCAAAGGAGAAGAAATTCCCGTTGATTTTATTGTAGAAGTGCTTATTGAATATGGTTTTGAAAGAGTCGATTTTGTTTACGAACCCGGGCAGTATGCCGTAAGAGGAAGTATTGTCGATATTTTTTCGTTCTCTAATGATTTTCCGTACAGAGTTGATTTTTTTGATGATGAAATTGAGTCAATTCGCACATTTGAGATAGTTTCGCAACTCTCAAAAGCAAAATTTGATAAGATTTCGATAATTCCGGATATTCAAAGTGATGAAATTACTGAAAATAAAATTTCTTTTTTTGAATTTATCCCGCAAGAAACAATTATTTGGGCAAGTGATATAAAATATACAATTCAAAAAACAGAACTCGGTTTTGAAAAAAGTGAAGCCGAAAATATAATTTCCGGCAAGGAAATGAAAACGGAATTGAAAAAATTTACTTTCGTGGAATTTTCGGCAAATAATTATTTCAAACCGGATACAGTTCTTGAATTTAAAATCGAAAAACAATTAAGTTTCAATAAAAATTTCGATTTACTTACTCAAACCATTATTTCGCAAGAGCAAAACGGATATACGACTTATATTCTTACAGAGAATCCTTCGCAAGCCGAACGTTTGCAGGCAATTTTTGATTCACAAGAAATTCAAAATAAGTACGAACAAAGTTTTGATTTGCGATACAAAGATTTGAATAAAATTTCAGAAATAGGATTTAATACCATTTTCAAACCGATTATAGGAATATTACATTCAGGTTTTATCGACCACGATTTAAGCACTGCTTTTTTTACCGACCACCAAATTTTCGGACGTTATCATAAATTTAAGTTAAAATCCGCATCTTTTCATAAAAGTAAGGAAGCCCTTACCATACGTGAAATAAACGATTTGCAACCCGGCGATTATGTTTTGCATTCAGACCATGGAATAGGACGTTTCGGAGGACTTCAAACGATAGAGAACAACGGAAAGACACAAGAAGCTATACGACTGGTTTACAAAGATAAAGATGTACTTTTTGTAAACATTCACAATCTTCATAAAATATCGAAATACAGAGGAAAAGACGGCACTCCGCCCAAAATTTACAAACTTGGTTCGGGTACTTGGCAAGCTCTGAAAAAACGTACAAAAAATAAAGTCAAAGATATTGCCAAAGAGCTGATAGCCTTGTACGCAATGCGAAAACGACAAAAAGGTTTTGCCTTTTCGGCGGATACCTATATGCAAAATGCTCTCGAATCGTCTTTTATTTACGAAGATACGCCCGACCAAAGTAAAACTACCGAAGCTTTAAAAAAAGATATGGAGTCCGAAATGCCGATGGACAGGCTTGTGTGCGGTGATGTAGGTTTTGGGAAAACAGAAATTGCAATTCGTGCCGCTTTTAAAGCCGTTGCAGACAGCAAACAGGTTGCCGTCCTTGTCCCGACAACAGTTTTGGCAATGCAGCACGCAAAAACTTTTTCCGACCGGTTGAAAGAAATGCCCTGCACGGTCGATTATATAAATCGTTTCAAAACGGCAAAAGAGCAAAGAGAAACTCTAAAAAAACTTGCTTCCGGAAGAATAGATATTCTTATCGGAACTCACAGGATTGTCAGTAAAGACGTAAAGTTTAAAGATTTGGGTTTGATGATTGTCGATGAGGAACAAAAATTCGGAGTTTCAATAAAAGAAAAGCTTAAAAATATAAAAGTAAATGTTGATACTTTAACGCTCACCGCAACGCCGATACCTCGCACGCTTCAATTTTCGCTGATGGGTGCAAGAGATTTGTCAATAATTAATACTGCTCCGCCAAACCGCTATCCGATTTTTACTGAACTTCATACTTTCAACGAAAAAATCATAAAAGAAGCAATCGAATACGAAATCGAGCGAAACGGACAAGTATTTTTTATTCATAACAGAGTTCAAAACATAAAAGAAGTTGAAGCAATGATAAATCGAATTTGTCCCGATGTAAGTACAGTTGTGGCACACGGACAAATGAGAGGCAAGGAGCTTGAACAAATAATGATTGATTTTATCGACGAACAATACGGAGTACTCATTGCTACCACGATTATAGAATCAGGATTGGATATTCCCAATGCAAACACGATTATTATAAATAATGCTCAAAATTTCGGGCTCAGCGATATGCACCAATTACGAGGCAGAGTCGGGCGTTCCAATAAAAAAGCATTTTGCTATCTGCTTGCTCCTCCTATTGAACACGTTTCTGCGGAATCTCGAAGGCGTTTGAAAGCAATAGAAACTTTTTCTGAACTCGGAAGTGGTTTTAATATTGCTATGCAAGACCTCGACATCAGAGGTGCGGGGAATGTTCTTGGAGGTGAACAAAGTGGTTTTATTTCTGACATCGGTTACGAAACTTATCATCGTATTCTGGACGAGGCTTTATTGGAACTTCGTGAAAATGAGTTCAGAACAACTTTTGAAAATGTCGAAAATAAAAACACTCCGATAGATTATAAAGAACATCGTTTTGTTACAGATTGTCATCTCGATACGGATTTGGAAATATATTTTGCTGAAAGCTATATTAAAAATATCACGGAAAGGCTGAAAATTTACAGAGAATTGGATAAGATAGAAGATGAATATAATTTGAAAATTTTCGAGAAAAATTTAAAAGACCGTTTCGGAAAAATCCCAAAACAAAGTATGGAGCTTATTAATGCTGTCAGGCTCAGGAAAATGGCTATAGTCTTGGGAATGGAAAAAATAATCCTAAAAAAGCAAAAACTTATCTGTCATTTTATTTCAAATAAACAATCTGCTTTTTATAATTCAAAAACATTTTCGAGTGTGATATTTTTTCTACAAAAACACCCTAAGCTTGCAGAGATGGCGGAGAAAGACGATAAATTAAGACTTGTTTTTGAGAACGTAGATTCCGTTTCAAAAGCAATAGAATTATTGGCACTTATTGAACAATAAACAACTTACAATGAAATATCAATGAACTCATTATTTTTTGTAAATTATTCTTCGTCTATTGCGTTTTTGTAGGCATTTTGCCATGATTTATCAAGCATATCTTTCATTAAACGATACAGGTTTTCTCCATAAATAAAATCATTTATTGCCTGAAAATCCATGAATTTATCATAATATTCATTGTTTTGTTTTTTTATTTTTTCTGCTTTTTCGTACTCTTCATTTACCAAGCCGTATTTTTTCAGAATAATCATTTGCTTTTTACTCGGCAAAGCAGTAGATGCAGGGTTTGATGCCCAGCCTTTGCTTGTCATATTCGCAATAGTACGCTCCTGTTTGCTGTATCCTCCGAAATTAACTTCTGTTTTAGTCCAGTCAAACTCGCCTTGTGCAAGTCTTTTTTGTCCGGCAACTTGTTCTTCTGACTCTTCACTTGTTTCATTTTTCTTTCTGCCTATCAAAGAGTCTCGTATAGCACGCTCTTGCCTGACGGCTTTTCTATAAGCTACTAAATCAGGGTCTTGCCTGTACGGATATTCACTGTATCTCAAACGCCACATATTGTTAAGTATCGAGGTTATTCTTTGAGTAGTCCAGTCCTCTTTTTGGTCTTCGGTAAGTTCGTACATATTTACAGGCATGGGATAAACACCTTTTTCGAGAGCCATATTATTACGCCTTTTAGGATTTGCCGAAGAAAGTTGATAACCTGTAAATTGCTTTGCCCAAGTGTCTTGCGAAACGAATTTCACTTCTAATTTTCCTTTATCATTAAATTTTATCAAAGCACATTGTACGAGGTGTCCCATCGGGTCGGGTGATAATTTTACGGCAAACATATATTCCGCCTTTTCTTCTTGCTCGTCTTCTCCGAATGCAATTTGAGAAAAAGAGTTTAAATATAATGTTGCAAAAATTATTGTAAATATTAATTTATTCATAGTGATTTTTTATACATTTGTATTGATATTTTAACGTAATATTAACCTTTTAAATTATAAAATACTGCAATAAATTAATTTTGACTTATGAGACCGGTTTAAAAAGTATATTTCTTCGCAATCAGACCCTTAGGGTTTCAAGTAATAAACTATAAATCAGGCATTTAGATTCGTTAAGTTTTGTTAAATCAAACCCTAAGGGTCTTTTTATACCGAACTCACTTATTAAATATTTATTTCAAAATCATCTGCATCATTTTCGGCGGGGAATTTTTTTCGATACTCTGAAAGTTCGGTCATTGAAATTTCGACGGTTTCCGTTGTTTCCGAAAATTCTTTTATATTGCTTACTATGTCTCCTTTATAGTTTATTACAGCCGAGTCTCCGGAATGAGAAATATTATTTCCGTCTTTGCCTACTCTGTTTACTCCGATTACATAACTCAGATTTTCAACGGCTCTTGCCATTAATAAAGTTTTCCAAGCATTGCTTCTTATATGAGGCCAATTTGCGATATAAATAAGTAAATCATAATCTTTCTTGTTTCGACTCCAAACAGGAAAACGCAAGTCGTAACAAATCAGCAATTTAATTCGCCAATCTTTAAAATTTACGATTAAATCTTTGCTTCCTTGTGAATATTTTTTGTGCTCGCCGCCAAAACTGAATAAATGTCGTTTGTCGTAGGTCTGATATTTCCCATCGGGTTGCATAAATACAAGTCGATTGTAATATTTTGTAATATTTGTTTGCCTGTCAATACGTTCAGTTATAACGCTTCCGATTATTACTGCATTTGATTTATTTGCCGTTTCGGAAAGCCAATTATATATCTGCCCGTTTTCTTTTTGGGCATATCTTTGCGGATTTATTAAAAATCCTGTTGCAAACATTTCCGGAAGAATGATAATGTCCGTTTGCTCTTTTATATCGTCAATTTTTTTGCTGAAATTCAACAAATTAGTTTCAATATCTTCCCAAACTATATTTGATTGTATAATTGTTATTTTCATGTTTCGATTATCTTTCATACTTTTGGATTCTTAAAAGTCGATATTCACATACTTGTAAGGTCTTAGACCTGTTTTAAGAGATGAAACCATATTTGTAACATACCGATAATATGATTGTTATGTAAAAATTTATACAGAAAAACTTATACGAAAGTACTTAATTATGTTTAATAAAGAAATTAATTATACGATTGCCGGAGCCGGGATTATTGCCGTTGCTTCATCTGTTCTGAATTATATAATGAGCGATGACATTATTAGTTTCGGAATTTTTATTTTTGCAGGTTTGGGTTTTATTCTTCTTAGTTTTAAATCGAATCCCATTGAAACGGAAAAAGAAAAACAAATGTCTTCACGAATAAAAAACATTGCTTATTTTTTTATGGCAATTTCCGTTCTGATACTTTTATATTGGATTATTTTCGGTAAACTTAATTTTCATTTATAAATACAATAAGTGAATTCAGTCTAAAAAGTAGATTTTCTTGAAATCAGACCCTTAGGGTTTTAAGAAACAAGCTATAAGTCAGATATTTAGATTTATTAAATTTTGTTAAATCAAACCCTAAGGGTCTTTTTATACCGAACTCATAAGTACTTTACAAAAGTTTTTACACATTTACTTATTTATAATAAGCTAATTTACAAATATTTGCACGAGTGCGTAAGCAACATAAGACAGGTTGAAGACCTTAAAAAACAAATCCGAACTTTATTATCGGATTTGAGTATGGTGTATCTATTGTTTGCGTAAAATTCCAAAGAACGCTTAAATTTATTCCAAGTCTGTCTCCTACCATTCTTTGATATCCGACTCCGGCTTTTAGTCCTTGCACCCAAACTCTGTTGCCTGTCGCATATCCTAAATTATCGTACTGTTCCACGTTTAAGTTTTCAATATCGGTATGTAGATAAATATTTTTATATACAAAAACATTAGTAAATACCACAGGTCCGTAATAGTATGAATTAAAATCATATCGAGAATCTCTGAAAAAAAACAGTGAAGCTCCAATTCCTGCATTTATCTTAGGGTGAATACGATAGCCTATTAGCGGTTCGGCTTGAATTGATGTTACTGTTCCTATTTGCAGACCGAAAGTCCCACCGAAAAAAATGTTATCGCTGAGTTTTTTCTTTGCCTTGCTAATTGTATCATTTTCAAACTCTTGCGAGAAGGCTTGCGGTGTAATAAATACAGTCAGAATAAAAAATATTGCAATATTTACCGCTTTTGGAAGTTTTACTTTAATCATAATTTAATCTATTTTATTAATAAGTGAAAACTCAATAATTTGATAAGAATTTTATCTAATTATTGAGTTTATTTTGAATAAGGTAATTTATTCGATTTAATTTTTCATTTCTTCGGTCATTTTTAATTGTTTTCCAGTACTGTCGAAAATAACAATAAATGCTTTGGGTGAATTTGTAAGACTGTCTCGATATTTTGCAGCTTCTCTGTAAGTGTAAAAAGTTCCGGTTCTGTATTTGTACCAGCCTCCGCTTCTGGCTTCGTCGTACTGTGTTACTCCGGGTGCTTTTTTCATTACTTGCGTTTTAGACAGGCGATGTCTTGATGCCAATACTTGTACTTGGAATACCCAGCCTTGCGTATTGCCTGTTGCAACTTCTTCCACTTTTTTATTTTCGTTGGCAAGTCTTTCTTCTTCTATACGCTCTAATTCTCGTATTCTTTCTGTTGCTTTTGACGCAGATTTTCCTCTCGGGAAATTATTCAAATATTCATGATACGAACTTATTTTATCGACTGATTTAGCATCGTCCCATGCAAGGTCATCTTCCACATCTCTTTTCTTTTTATCGTTTTGAGCAAGATAAATATTCAGTGCTTTAAATTGTTTTTCAAGAGCTTTTTCAAGTTGCTCTTGTATAGTGGTCATTGCAGATTGGATTTTCTTTAACTTTTGTTTTTTGAGTGCTTTTTTCTGATATTTTTTATATTTACCCATTGATTTTTTAGCATCTTCAATCAGCTCCAATGCTTCCTTATTAAGCGAAGTTGCTTCTGTCTTATCAGATTCCAAGAAGAAAACGGCATCGGTAAGAAAATCGGAATAAACATCGCCAACTTTTTTGTAGGCTTTACAATAGCTGTCTTGGGCGCTTATTCTGTTTTTTTTAGCTTCCCATGTTTTCTTTTCGTATTTTTTCTTTTTTTTCTTATGTTTAGAGTTCTTTTTTTCAATACCTTCGGCACGTTTTATAGCTGATTTTGCTTTTTTTATCGACTTATCGGAATCTGCAATTTCAGTTCTTTGCTCTTCCGACAACTCTGTATCTATATCTTTATGAGCTAATTCTTGTGAATATGAATTAGTCGAAAATAATAAAAAGAACAAAATAACGGCTAAATAAATGTTTTTTTTCATGTTTAATAATTTCAAAAGTTTATACTAAAATAATTTTAAGGTCTTCGACCTTTTTAATGTTGCTTATGTACCAATTTAATGCCAACATAATCAACCATTTACAACTAAGTAAATATACAAATAAATTTTCACGGGAGCTTAATAGTCTGGTAAAATTACTTTTTATTTAATATTCCCAAAGCAGGTTTTTTATATCTACAAGTCGGCTTAAATAATATTCAGTACTATTAAAATCAGTAATTACTACGCCTATTTTTTTTGATGATGCGGAATGTATAAATTTCACTTTCCCATTGTTGTTTTCGTAAACAATACCGACGTGTCCTATCGGTTGAGCTTTAATATTTCTTCCGGCAAAAATCATAATATCACCTTTTTTGCATTCCGATATATCGACACTTACTCCTACGGAAACAAAATCTTTTGAAGAACGAGGTAATTTTATTCCGAAATTATTAAAAATAAAATTTACAAAACCGGAGCAATCAAAGCCTAATTCAGGATTCATGCTACCATAACAATATTTTGTCCCGATATATTGCTCTGCAAATTTTATTATACTGTCTCTTTTTGTTTGTACTTTATAAATATGTGTTGTTCCGGGAACTTCGCATACATCATTTGACGTTCCGACGATAAAAAACATCGCAAAAACAAATGCAGGGAATAAAACAATTATTACTGTTCGTTTCATATTAATTAAGGTCTTCGACCTATCTAATGAGGTAAAACCATGTTTGTAATATACTGATAATATGATTGTTTTGCAAATGCAAACATATTAAAACTTATGTAAAGATACTTACAAAATTAATATTTTCATCGAAAATAAAATAATAAATTTAATTTTATTGTTTTATTTAGCAAACTCTTTTTTCCACTCTTCATATATGCAGAGTGTTGTATCAAGTACTTGTTTTTCCGATATATTTAATTGCTCTCCTGTAAGTTTGGCAGTTTCGAGAAAAATTTTCATTCTGTTTTGACCGGAGCTCCCTGCCGCTTCTTTCATCGACGAACTTTCAAGTACTTTTATAAGGTTTAACCTTATAAAAGTACTTGAAAGTTTACTTTTTGGTTTCTATTGTTTTGCTAATGTCCATAATTCTAATTTTTTCGTTTGATTTTAAGGTATCTTCCGGCTTTTAAATGTTTTGTTTCGTTGTAACTAAGACTGTTAAGTGTTCTTATATCCTTATCGCTTACGCCGGGATAATTTTTGGCAATAAGCCATAAACTTTCACCTTTTCGTATTTTATGCCAGACATAATCATTACTTTTAACAGGTTCGTCTTTGACAGTTTTTTTAGCAGTTTCTACACTTATTTTTCCTTTGCGAGCTTGTTTCTGAGTGAAAGTCAAAGCGTTTACTTGCCTGTAATACGATGCTTTTTTAATAGGAACATATACGGTAATTTTTTGTCCTATTTTCAGTTTGTTATTATGTGCGTTATTCCAATATTTAATATCCGAAACTCCTACATTATACCAACTTGCTATAAAGCCAAAATTGTCTCCTTGTTTTACTGTATAATACATTTTGGTTTTTCCTTTTGTGGACGGCGGTGTGTACGCTTTTCTTGTATAATTGCTTGTTGAGTAAGAACGTTTTTTGCCTGAATATTTTTTTGTAGCTGTGTTAATTGCTACATTTTTTTTGATTCCGAGAAGTACGGAATCTTTATAAGCAAATATCGAGTCTTCCAAAGTTATAAATTCCAAAGAATATTTTATCGGTAATTTCAAAGAATAGCTTTTAATGTGTGCCGGAATTATATCTTTTTTGTATTGCGGATTCAACTCTCTGATTTCTTCCATAGGAATATGCAAAACTTCCGAAATTTGAGCAAAATGTAATTTTCTATTTATCATTACAGTATCGGTAAGCAAATTCATATCTACTTTTATAGGTCTGATATTGTGTTCTTTATAATAATTAAGAACATAAGTTGCGGCGATAAATGCCGGAACGTATCCTCTTGTTTCTCTTGGAAGATATTGATATATTTCCCAGAAATTTGTTTTTTGTTTTGCTCTGCGTATTGCTTTGTTTACATTTCCGGGTCCACAGTTATATGCTGCCAAAACCAGTGTCCAATCATTGTACATTGTATAAAGGTCGCTGAGAAAATTTGCAGCGGCATGTGAAGCTGCAATCGGGTCTCTTCTTGCATCAACATAAGAATTTATTTCTAATCCGTACATTCTTCCGGTTGAATACATAAATTGCCACAATCCTGTTGCTCCGGCTCGTGAACGTGCTCTGGGATTTAACGCAGATTCTATTATCGGCAAATATTTGAACTCCAAAGGCAATCCTTTTGCATCGAGTATTTCTTCAAAAATAGGAGAGTAATATTCCATAAGTCCGATAACTGCCGGAGTTCTCTTGTTCTTTTTTATATAAATATCCA
This sequence comes from Bacteroidales bacterium, assembly GCA_029934265.1. Taxonomy (GTDB): domain Bacteria; phylum Bacteroidota; class Bacteroidia; order Bacteroidales; family JAADGE01; genus JAOZMN01. The sequence goes on along the minus strand of JAOZMN010000018.1, from coordinate 5,880 downwards.
ACCACCGTTTTACGTCTTGATTATAAGTCATTTCGATGGGCGACATTATTTTTGAAAGACGTTCTCTATAAACAGAATCGGACACGTCGGTTATTATATTATCTGTATAATCCGACTTGTCCACTTGATTGGCAATACTTTTTTTTACGTACCAGCGAGTCAGCATACTGTCCAAAAATATATTTTGCTGATTTATTGCAGAAAAATCAAATTGTGCGGTATCGGTTTTTGTTTTATTTTGTGCTGAGAGTATATTGCTTGATAATAAACAAATTAGAATTATAGTTAATAGTTTATTTGTTTTCATGATATAAATTTATTTTTAATGATTCTTATGTAATGACAATTATTCAAAAAGTATGCCATTCTTTACTTGATTGAGTTTTAAAGACAACATAATTCCCGTTGTAGTAGAAATATTCGGCATTTTGATTATTACCGGTTTCAAATTTACAGAAAAATTATCATTAATATCGAAATCGGAAAAATGTGCCGTAACGCTTGCATCTACAATATTTAAAGTGTAAGCAAGTACTGTCATTATTATAGATAAATCTCGACTTCTTCTGAATTTTTTTTTATAAAACAATAAATCGTCAGCACCTCTCATTCCTCCGAATTCATCGACTGTGTTTTCATCTTTATCAGTAAGATATGAATATGCAGTATAGTATCGGTGATATTCTTTATTATTTTTGTCAGCTGCAAATATCAATCCGCCCATTGCCGCATAAATCATCGGAATATGCCAATATTTTCGAGTGTATGCTTGTCCGAGTCCGGGTATAATGGCGGAAAACAAAGCTGCTTTTCGAGGATTTTTCACATATAAAGAAGTATCGTTTATTATTTTATAATTGTAATCTCTTATAAATACGGTGTCTTTAGCTTGATTAAGTTCAATTATTGTATCTAAATTTTGTTCAATTATAACTGTATCTGTATTAACTTCTTGCGAAAAACTTTCGGATACAAAAAGAAATATTGCCGGTATCAAATAAGCAAAAATATTTTTTTTTTGCATTTTAATTATCTATTTTATTCAAAGTTGTCATAATTTCTTCAAATTCTTTATCAGAACGAAATGTAATTAGAAGATTTCCTTTTCCAAGATTATTTCGTTTAATATCTACTTTTGCAGGAAAATGTTTTTTTATCTTCTGTTTGAATTGCTCATAGTTTTCCGGCAATTTTGTTTTTTTAATTTTATTTACGGACGGTGTCGGGTCTTTAAGATTTTTGATTATTACTTCTGTTTCTCGAACGGAAAGTTTATTCTCGATTATATTATTAAAAATATAGGTTGCAATTTTGGGGTCTTCAATTTTGGACAATGCTCTGGCATGCCCGAAACTTATTGATTTTGAAATTATTCCGGCTTGTATTTCCGGAGAAAGTTTAAGTAAACTAATATAATTTGTAACCGTTGAGCGTTTTTTTCCGACTTTTTTCCCGACTTGGTCTTGTGTAATTCCACATTCGTCGATAAGTCTTTTATAGGATAATGCTATTTCAAGCGCATTTAAGTCTTCACGTTGAATATTTTCAACGATTGCCATTTCAAGAATTTCTTCATCGTTTCCTTTACGAATAAAGGCGGTAATTTTTTTCAGTCCTGCCAGTTTTGACGCTCTTAATCTGCGTTCGCCTGCAATCAGTTGAAATTTGTCTCCTTCAAGTTTTACTACCGTAATTGGCTGAATTATACCAAGTTGCTTTATAGAATCAGAAAGTTCTTTAAGTGCTTCCGGTTCAAATTCTTTCCGTGGTTGAAAAGGATTTTCGGTAATTTTATTTATGTCTATTTCAGCAACGGCACCTGTCGATACTGCTTCTTCGACTGTTTTTTTTTCATATTTACCGTCACTTATTAATGCTCCGAGTCCTCTCCCTAATGGGCTTTTTTTTGCCATGAAATTTAATTATTTGATTTTTATATTAAGAGTCTCTGACCTATTTTAGGTCGCTTACACGCTTATATTTAATATTTATTTTTCAGTTTCGTCTTTCCCGACTTCATTTCTTTCTATTAATTCTTTTGCAAGATTCACATAACTTATTGCTCCTTTTGATTTTGCATCATATAAAACAGCAGGCATTCCGTAACTTGGGGCTTCGCTGAGTTTAATATTTCTTTGTATAATTGTTTTGAATACCATATTTTCAAAATGTTGCGTAACTTCCTGTACTACATGGTTCGACAAACGTAAACGAGCATCATACATCGTGAGTAAAAAACCTTCAATTTCGAGTTCTTTATTCAAATTTCGTTGTATCATCTGTATAGTATTCAACAACTTACCAAGTCCTTCAAGTGCAAAATATTCGCACTGAACGGGTATCATTACCGAATCGGCCGCAGTCAGAGCATTTAAAGTCAGCAATCCGAGTGAAGGTGAGCAATCTATTATGATATAATCATAATTATCTCTTACTTTATAGAGAATATTTTTGAGAATATCCTCTCTGTTTTCAAGATTAAGCATCTCGATTTCCGCACCTACCAAGTCGATATGCGAAGGCAAAAGATACAGTCCTTTTGTTTGCGTTTCAATTATTGCGTCTTCAGGATTTGCTCCGTCGATAAGGCATTCGTAAACACTGGTTTTTACGCTTTTAGGGTCGAAACCGGTACCGGAAGTTGTATTTGCTTGCGGGTCCACATCTACAAGCAGAATTTTTTTCTCAAGTACAGCCAGACTTGCCGAAAGATTTATTGCGGTAGTAGTTTTTCCGACTCCGCCTTTTTGATTTGCGAGTGCTATTATTTTTGACATGATTTATTGATTTTTTATTAAAATTTCAGACTACAGACGGCAAATTTACAAAATTTATTATATTCTTCGTCTAAATTCGGAAATTATTATTGAAGCAGCGGTGGAAATATTTAAAGATTCCACTGAATTTTTTTCATTATAATTCGGAATCGTTATTTTTTGAGTTATTAGTTTTTCAATTTCGTTACTGATACCTTGTCCTTCGTTTCCGAATAAAATTACGGTTTCTTGTTTTAATTTTGCTTTATACAAATTTTGACCGTTCATAAAAGTTCCGACTATTTCGATATTTTCTTTTCTGATTTGAGTTAATGTTTCATTCAAATCCAAATAATGAATATTTACGTTTGCCAAAGCACCGGAACTTGCCTGCACAACTTTCGGATTATAACAATCAACGGAATTTTCGGAACAAATAATATTTTCGATACCGAACCAATCGGCTACTCTTATTATGGTTCCGAGGTTACCCGGATTTTGAATATCCTGACAAGCTATTGTAAGTTTATGTTTTATATTATTAATATTAAATTCCGGAGCCTTTGTTTTGAAAATTCCGATAATATCCGGTACACCTTTCAAATTTGTTATTTTTTTTAGTGTTTTTTCGTCCGCTTCTATTATTTTGCAGTTGTACTGAAACGATATTTCTTTTTCATCTTTACATATAATGAGGACCGGAGTAAAACCAAGTTCGCATAACTGATTTACAACCGTTTTACGTTCGGCAACAAATAATTTGTGTTCATTTCGGAACTTTTTGTAACGAAGCGAATTTATAAGTTTTATTCTATTTTTGCCAACCATCTTCCACAATTTTTTCAACAAGCCTGTTCGTCATTTCCGTTGCTTTTCCTTTAAGAAAAATATCCGTTATACTATTTGTAAAATCGGACGGCTCGGTATTTATTTCTATTATTTTACAATTATTACTTTTTGCTTGATGCGGTAAAAGTGCCGCCGGCATAACTTTTCCGGTTGTCCCGATAAGAATAAAAACATCGGCATTTTCAGCTTCTTCTTGCGATTTTTGATGTGTAGCAGTTGGCAATGCCTCTCCAAAAAATATAAAATCCGGTTTTATAAGTCCCTGACAAACATCACAATACAGAGGAAGTGCTTTAAAAGTAAGATTTCTTGATTTTATTTTTTTACCGCACTTAGTACAAACTAATGTTTCAAGTGTTCCGTGCAACTCGTGTACAATTTTACTTCCGGCTCTTGCATGAAGTCCGTCTATATTTTGAGTAATTATTGCTTTTAAAATTCCTGCTTCTTCAAGTTTAGCAAGTCCGATATGAGCATCGTTCGGCTCGATTTTTCCGAAAAAATTATAAAAAATTTCTCTTATTGTAATCCATGATTTTCCGGGATTTTTATGAAAATACGACAAATCGAGAACTTGCGGGTCGTATTTCTCCCAAATTCCTCCTTCACCTCTAAACGGCGGAACTCCGCTTTCAACGGATATACCTGCACCGGTAAAAGCAGTTACGTGTCGGGCTTTTTTTATAATTTCTCCGGCTTTATGAATTTTTGAATCAAGAATATCGAACATTTTTTGAATCTTAATAAATCAGAATTATAATCGAAAAAAGTTTGCACTGCAAATTTAATATAAAATTTTTATACTTTTGCTTTTTATTTAAAGAAAAACGTGTGAGAAAAATTAATTTCATAACAGCATCGAACTCGTATATTTTACGTTCGGGTATTCGCAGTGTTATCAATGAAGTAAGATATGCCGGTATTGTAAAAGAAATTAAAACTCCTGATTTTTTACTTAAAAACATAAGAAAATTAAAACCCGATTTTCTTATTATTTTTTCTGATTTTACAGATATAACTTCCTTACAGAAAATATATTTTGATTGTAAACCTGTAAAAATTATTATTATCACTTATTCCCAAGTCGAAGAACGTAAATTTTCCGGTTTGGGAGAAATAATAAATATAAGTACAGATAAAACTTCAATTACAAAAAAAATTAATTTTCTT
>JAOZMN010000018.1:0-1095 GCA_029934265.1 Bacteroidales bacterium | reverse complement strand
AGATAATGAAATTGTCGAATTAACTGCACGAGAAAAAGATGTACTTCGCTTAGTTGCACTCGGTAAGATTAATAAAGAAATTGCAGACGAGCTTTCGATAAGCTCGCATACTGTTATTACTCATAGGAAAAACATTACCGGAAAAATAGACATAAAAACAGTTTCAGGACTTACTGTTTACGCTATTCTTAATAACTTAATTTCTATTAATGAAGTTTATTGATATTCTAATAACAGTCTGTTAAACGTTGCCAAAATTACTGTTTTTTTTAAGACACATTTATTTTTTTACTTTTAATTTCTTTCCGTCATAAGGGCAGTATTTCCAGTTCCCTTCCATTTTACTATCACAATTCGGACAATATTTAGGTGGCATTAAAGAACCAAGAGGTAATCTCCACTTATATTGACTTCCCAGTAATTCTGCTTTTAAAAGTCCTTCTTTTGTCGGGTCATATAATCGTTTCCCGTTCAATGTTCCTTCAAAAACAAAAAAATGAAAATTTTCCCCAAAATTTCCCAACATATTTTTAATCATAGGCTTAAAAATTTCCAAAACCATTACTGTTTCAGAATTTATTTCTTTGTCGGATAAAGGAAATAATTTTGTACCATCGTCTGTATATAAAAACAAACTGTCTTTTATTTCTTCTGCCGTATTATAATTTATTGCACCTAAAAAACCGGATTCCCCGCTTACTACTCCAAAAATATTATATTCCGATAATTTTCCCAACAACAAATTTGTTGCCACATCCGTTTGTCCGTTTCCTCCTCCTGCCGCCAGCCAAAACTCTTTCGGCATCCACCAAATAATACCTACATTTTCTGCATTATTTAATGACATTTGTGTTTCCCTGATTAGCTTAGTTATATCAACTTTTTCTTGTGAAGAAACATTTAGAAAAAAAACAATAAAGCAAATACCAACAATAAATTTCGTTTCATTTTTTTAATTTTAAAAAGTGAACTGCAAAATTACACTAAAAAATTAGACCTGAAAATATTTATAAAACAAAAAAAAATATTAAATTTGCTTTTTATTTTCAATAAATTTAAAATTTATTTTAATGACAAGCACGTCAAACATAAAAA
>JAOZMN010000236.1 GCA_029934265.1 Bacteroidales bacterium | reverse complement strand
TTGTTTGTTCTGATATTGTTAAGTTGTTACCGGAAAGTCCTGTAAGTAAATTTATTTCATCTGAAATTTCACGTACACCGGTTTGTTGCTTAGTACTTGCTCTATTTATTTTTTTTACGTTTTGCTCTGTTTTCTCGACTTCTTTTACTAATTTATCGAGCATTATTACAGATTTTCCGGATATTTCGATGCTTGAAGATGATAAAATATTTATTTTCCCGGCTGCCACTGCACTTTCGTTTGCAAGTTGCTTTATTTCTCTGGCAATTACTGCAAAACCTTTTCCGTAAACTCCTGCTCCGGCGGCTTCTACCGATGCGTTAAGAGCCAAAATATTTGTTTTTGATGCAATTTCGTTTATAAATAATATTTTTTCGGTTATTGCTTCCAAAGCATTTGCGGTTTTATTGACGGCTTTACTGCTTAATCGTATATCTCGCAACACTTTGGAGGAAATAAATTCTGTATCGTTTGCATTCCGAGAATTTTCGTTAATGCTGTTTGTCATGCTCGACATGGAATTTGTAACTTGTTCGGCGGAAGAAGAAAGTTTTATTGCCGCATCGGAAATCTTTCCGGAAGTTTCTTTGGCGAGTTTGCTTGCTAGGGAAATTTTGCCGGCTTCTTCGGTAATACGAAGTATCATCGAACGCAATACTTTTACCATATCTTGCATGGCTTCGGCAAGGTCGCCGAGTTCGTCGTTAGTTCTTCTTTCAATGGAAACGTCAAGATCGCCTTTTGATATTTGTCTAAATCTGTTACTTATGGCAACAATGGGTCTTGCAATTCTTTTTCCGGATAAATATATAAAAAAGCCGGCTGTAACAATCAACGAAATAATTATCAGCAACATTATTTTCAGATAAAAAGTTTGCGATTCCGTCATTTTAAACACAGCCTCATCAATATCATCGACATAATTTCCTGTTCCTATTACCCAGCCGAAAGGTTTAAATTCGATACAATAACTGCGTTTGGATTTCGGATCGCCTCCTATTTTCTTCGGAAAACGATAATCGGAATATCCGCCTCCGTTTCGTGCTTTTTCGATAAAATCTTTAATGATAAATTTTCCGTCCACGTCCTTAACTTCTATCCTGTTTTTGCCTTCGTTTGCACGATTACTCGAAACGATATTATTTCCGGCATAATCATCTACCCAAAAATATCCGTTTTCTCCGTATTTTAAATTCCGGATTAAATCCGCTCCGAGTTCTTTTGCTTGTTGCAATGAAAATTCACCTTTTTTATACCTTTCGTTTATCGTATTAAGCATGGTTACAACCGTTTCGGTTTCCCAACGTGCGGTTGTGTCGAAATCGCTACGCATGGTTTTCTCGAAAGCATAAAGTGAACTTTGTCCGGAACTACCGGTCATTACGAATATCATAACGCCTACGGCAAGTCCGACTATTAAAGTAGGCAGGAATGCAAGAAGTATTATTTTGGTACTTATTTTTTTCAACTACGAAATTTTTATTCCTCTTTCCGGAAGTTCTTTTGTCCTATGCAAATAAAGTGCAAATAATTCATTTTTTGCAAAAATATATAAAATTTAATATTTTTTATTGTAATGCGAGTTTAACTTTGCCGGAAGTTTTAGAACTTTGGCAAAGTTGAATCGGCACTCGAAAACAAGAAAAATTCATTTTAAAAATATTTTTTTGCATATATTTGCAAAGAATATCTTCGCCAAACAAACCGGTACAAATATGAGGCCGGTGTAAAAAGGATAATTTCCGGCAATCAGACTCTTAGGTTTGAAGTAAACAACTAATAATAAGATATTTATATTTATTAAATTAAACCCTAAGGTGCTTTTTACACTGAACTGAACTCAACACATTATAAATATGGTTTTACCCCATAAAATAAGTCGAAGACTTTATCCGAATAATTTTGAATCGAAAATAGAATTTACAAGCATACGAAATTTATTGAAATCGTATTGTTTAAGCACGCTTGGTAAAATAAAGGTCGAAAAAATGAATTTTTCTACCGATTTTAATTTTATAAATAATTTGCTGAAGCAAACTTCGGAATTTAAAGAAATTATTGAAAATCAAGAAGATTTTCCGGTAGATTATTATTTCGATACTTCCGAAAATATCAAAAAAGCCGAAAAAAAAGGCTCTTTTCTCTTACCGGAAGAACTTTTCGACATAAAACGCTCATTAGAAACAATTAATGATATTCTTAATTTCTTTAAAAACGATATTGATAACAATTATCCGGAATTAAAAAAACTTGCATCGGAAATAGAATTACCTCGCCAAATTATAAAAACAATAAATTCGGCAATAGACAAATACGGACGGATAAAAGATAATGCCTCGCCGGAATTGAGAAGCATAAGGCAAAATCTGAGAAGTAAACAATCCGGAGTTTCCTCTCGAATATCGAAAATTATACAAAAAGCAAAGCAAGCCGGATTTGTGGAAGACGATACCGAAGCGGTTATCAGAGGCGGAAAAATGCTGATTCCGGTGCCGGCTTCAAACAAAAGAAAAATAAACGGATACGTTTTTGATGAATCCGATACCGGAAAAACTTCGTACATCGAGCCTCTTGAAATTATCGAAATTAACAACCAAATTAAAGAACTCGAATTTGCTCAAAGGCGTGAAATTATCCGCATTCTTACCGGAATTTGCGATATTATCAGAGAATATATTCCGCAACTGAATTATTCTTACGATTTTTTGGGAACTATCGACTTTATAAGGGCAAAATCCAGGCTGGCAATAAACACAAACGCAGAAAAACCGACTTTGATAAATTCGCCTTCCTTAGATTTCAGAATGGCGGCACACTCCCTACTCTACCTTGCTTACAAATCTGCAAATAAAAAAGTTGTTCGGTCGGATATTGAAATAAACGATAAAACTAATATAATTTTAATTTCAGGTCCGAATGCAGGTGGGAAATCAGTTACTCTGAAAACGGCTTGCCTTTTGCAATATATGGTGCAGTGCGGTTTGCTTATTTCGACATACAAAAACTCAAAAGCCGGAATTTTCAATAAGTTTTTTATCGACATCGGCGATGAACAATCCATTGAAAATGACCTTAGTACATACAGCTCGCATCTTGTGAACATGAAGTTTTTTTCGGAAAATTCCGATAAGAAAACTTTTATTTGTATTGATGAATTCGGAACAGGAACAGAGCCAAATCTCGGAGGAGCAATAGCAGAAGCCTTTTTGGAGGTTTTTGTGAAAAATAAAGCAAAAGGAATTATTACAACTCATTATTCAAACTTAAAAGATTTTGCGGCAAACAACGAAAATATTACAAATGCGGCAATGCTCTACGACCCTGAAAAAATGATGCCTTTATACAAACTCGAAGTCGGAAAACCGGGAAGTTCCTTTGCTTTTGAAATTGCTAAGAAAACAGGTATTAATGAAAAAATATTGAAAAGTGCAGAAAGAAAAATTGATGAAAATCAAATAAATTTCGAGAAACTTCTTAAAGAAAACATAAAAGACAAAAGAAATTTACGTCAGAAAAGAAGAGGAACAAAATTACTGGAACAAAAACTTCAAGAAACTGTAAATAAATACGAAACAACTTTAAATAAAGTACTTGCCGAAAAAAAACTAATAATTAAAAAAGCTCACGAGCAAGCGGAACAAATTTTAGCTTCGGCAAACAGTAAAATCGAAAATACAATTCACGATATAAAACTTGCTCAAGCCGAAAAAGAAAAAACAAAAACAATAAGAGCCGATTTAGAAAATTTCAGAAAAGAAGAAGAAAAAAACCGACAAGAAGAGCAACAAAAAATTGATGATAGAATCCGTAAAATAAAAGAACGTCAAGAAAAAAGAAAGAATAAAGAAAATATCCCGACTACGGAAATTAAAAAAGAAAAAATCATACCTGTTATCGGCGATATTGTACGAATTTCGGGACAAAAAACAGCCGGAAAATTAACTAAAATAAAAGGAAAAAATGCAACCGTAGAATTTGTGGGTATAAGCATGAAAGTAAAATTTGAAACTCTCGAAACAGTAAACAAAAAAGAAGCTCAAAAATACAATAAAAGTCGTTCCGGCGGTATAAACATTATTACGGAAAGTTCTAAGTCCAAAAACGGTTTTGTATTCGGATTAGATGTGAGAGGCAAAAGAGCAGACGATGCACTAAGCACCGTTACCGGATACATCGATGACGCAATAGTCGCCGATGCCTCCGAAGTGAAAATCCTGCACGGAACAGGAACCGGTGCTTTACAACAAATTATCAGAGAATATCTGAAATCTGTGCCGGCTGTTCAATCCGCAAGAGATGAAAGAATTGAAGCAGGCGGAGCCGGAATTACCGTTGTAAAATTTCGGTAAATTTACAATAAATCAGCTGTTACTCTGTAAGTCATATTTATTTTTATATCGACATCGTGAAACAGAGTTTCTTTTGTTACAACTTTTGTTCTAATTTTATATTTGTCGCTTTTAACATATTTATCGAGAGTTTTATTTGTCAATTCCAACTGTATGGAAGTTGCAGAACTCGAAATGTCATCTTTCCATGCCAATTCTATTTCATCGGAATCATCTGTCGAAATATACAAATGTATTGATTTTAAAAACGAAAATGTTTCATCTGCCGGCGATTCTATTGTTAAACTTAATTTTTTGAGCAATATTTCTTTAACCAAATCTACTTTTGTATCATTTTTTTCAAACTCACTTTCCGAATCGGTCGGAATATCCGGCGTAGGAATATCGAACGGTAAGTCAAAAGGCAACAAACTGTTAGGAATAGTTATTGTGGTTTCGTCCGAAACATCGAATGTTAAAAATTTGCCGTCTTTACAAGAGGTCAAAATCAACATCGCAAAAATTGAAATAATTGTAAGTTTTTTCATCTGTGTATAATTAGGTTAAACAACTGAGAACGTAAATTAATGGTGACTTTTCAGTAGCTACGGCATTTATGCCGTAGCTACTGAAAATATTAAACAAAGTCTCCATTAATATACGCTATCATAATTTTAATGAAATTACTCGCAAATATAGATTAATTTATTTAAAATTTGATATTTTTTAATACAAAAAACCGGCTTTTAAAAAACATCAAATTCTTTCTTAAATTATACTCGTTTAGAAAAATTATCATACCAAGTATTTTTTTTTTATA
>JAOZMN010000610.1 GCA_029934265.1 Bacteroidales bacterium | reverse complement strand
CGGCATATTCCTCCACGTCAGGGTCGGGTGCATTACTTCGCATATAATGTATTGCTTTCAAATTTTTGTTTCCTGATGGATTGTTTGGTTCGGGAGGAACAAGATTAGGCGTGTAATATTCATAATTGATGTAATAGTTAGTACCTTTGCTTTCCCAGTGGTCTAAATCCGTTTTAGGATAAATGTTTGATTGATGATTGATTAAAAGTCCCATTTTAAAAAAAATTGTTTGTTTATAAATAAAGTTCAGTAATAACAATCAAATTGTTAATTCCTGTTCCTGAAAATTCTATTGTGAAATTATTGCTTATTGTATCTTTTTCGCCTCCGAAAATATAACTTGCATCGGGTAATAATTCTAAATTGTTGTTTATTGTAATATCTGTTTCGCCTTTATTTTCAAAAGCGATAGTTTTTGTTTTATTCGGAATTACATTAAAAGTTGTATTGCTGTTTATTATGTTTACTTGTATTGAAACTTCTTTTATTTCATTTTGTGATGTTCCTGAACCGCTTGTATTATCATCAAGATTTAATAAACTTGAAATTCGATAATCAACTGTTTCAATAGTCAATTTATCATTTGGAAAATCGAAAGTTATTTTATCCGGAAAACTGAATAAATAATTTTCAAAGTCCTTGTATTCAACCGGATTTACTATTTTAAAAAGTCGTATCATAAAGTAAATACCTTTTTTTTCTTAAAAAAATTACTGTTTAGTTTACTAACCATTTCCGTTCCGGTCTTTTTTTCAACAAATTGTGCTTGTATCCAAATTGTCTTACTACTATTTGTCATCTTCACTTCAAGCATTTTGCCCCATGTTAATAAAGTTATCTGTTTGCCGGTTAATTTTAAATTAGTGTACCAAACTAAAGGCTCTAATTTTCCGTCAAAAAGTAAATCTAAAGCTATGTTGTCATCGGAATAATTTGTCTCTTGAGTTACATAAAAAAAATCTTTGTTGTCATTTGCAGGATTGTAATTCGGATTTACTAATTTAAGATAGCGTTTATAATCTTCAGTGCTTAATTCTTCTTTTGCATCAGAGTTTAAATCTCGTCCTGTTAATTTTTTGTATTTTTTTATAACATCAAGATACTTTATATCTTTACTTGCAATTTCCTTTGCAACTGCCAATACTTCTTCCTCGTCAGTTCCGTCCATCCAAGACGGTAAAGGGGTAGGGTGAAATGCAGAATCAAGCCTGTTTGCAAGTGTCATGCTATCCGATGTATCTTTACCTGCTTTATTTTTTCTTATTTTTCTAACGATTGTCTTCCCCAAAAAATAAGATAACAGTCCGCCTGCCACCACAAAAGCTCCTATACGCAAAGGCTTATATGATTTATGTTTTTCCAAATCATATTTCAAGTCGTTTTCATTACGTCCTTGCTTACTTTGGG
>JAOZMN010000609.1 GCA_029934265.1 Bacteroidales bacterium | reverse complement strand
ATTATTTTCCTCGTTTCAAATACGGCTTCAGGAAGTTTATCGTTTACAACAATTTTATCGAACTTATCAGCAAAGCTAAGTTCGTGTTCTGCTTTTGCAATACGCTTTTTAATCTCTTCGAAGCTGTCAGTAGAACGATTTTGCAATCTGTTTTCAAGTTCTTGAACAGAAGGTGGCATGATAAAAATCGTTAAGGCATCATCGCCGTATAACTCTTTAATATTCAATGCTCCTACGACATCAATATCAAAAATAACATTTTTACCGGCTTCTCTTTTCTCTTTTACCTCTTCTTTGAGCGTTCCGTAAAATCTGCCGGCATATACCTCTTCCCATTCTACAAATTCATTATTGTGAATTTTATTTTTAAAGTCTTCATTTTCAAGAAAATAGTAATCCTTTCCATGCTCCTCTCCTACTCTGCTTTTTCTGTTTGCGGCGGATACGGAAAATGCTAATTTTAATTCCAATATTTTCAGAAGTTCCTTGACTATTGTAGTTTTTCCGCTTCCCGAAGGTGCGGCAAAAATAATTAATTTTCCAAGCATTTTTTATTAAAAAATTGTTATTTATTCATTGAAATCTGTTATTTATTCGTTGAAAACTCTCCCGCAATTGATTTTTTTATGTAATATTTTAATTCTTTTGTGGGAAGTTTTAATCCGAGTAAGAACATTAATTTCGTAATTGCGGCTTCGGTTGTAATATCGTGTCCGCTAATTACTCCGGCTTTTACCAATTTTACGCTTGTCCGATAGCGTCCGGCAACAACACTTCCGGCGGTACATTGAGTTACGTTCAAAATTACAATTCCTTTTTTTATTGCTTTCCGGATAATTTTAATGAACGATTTTTCAGTAGTTGCATTACCACTTCCGTAGGTTTCGAGGACAACAGCTTTTAATTTTTTGGTTTTAAAAAAATTGCGAACAAAATTAATATTTATTCCGGGAAATATTTTTAATATCCCTACATTGGTATCAAATTTGATTTTGCAGGAAACAGGTTTTTCAAAATACGCTTTGCGAATTACAGAATAATTATACCTTATATTTATACCTATATGTGCAAGTGGCGGATAATTTGCGGATTCAAAAGCATCAAAATATTCCGCATTTCTTTTTATTGTCCGATTTCCTCTGAATAATTTATTTTCAAAATAAATGCAAACTTCCGGAATTATTGATTTTCCATTTTCTTGTGCGGCGGCAATTTCTATTGAAGTTATCAAATTTTCTTTGCCATCGGTTCGCAAGGTTTCTATTGGAAGTTGTGAACCTGTAAGTATTACCGGTTTATTGAAATTACTAAGCATAAAACTAAGTGCCGATGCCGTATAAGCCATTGTATCAGTCCCGTGCAAGATAACAAATCCGGTAAATTTATGATAATTTTCAACTAATATTTTTC
>JAOZMN010000235.1 GCA_029934265.1 Bacteroidales bacterium | reverse complement strand
TGCTGCGGTTACAGAATCGATTGTTTTGTGTAATCTAATAATATTTCCATTTCCCCATATTTTTGGTGGAGGATCTCCTATCCGCTGATAATGAATCATTAAATCTATACCTTGATGTCGCACACTTACCAACGTAGATAAAAATCTTCGAGGTAAACTGCTTGTGATATAGGTATTTATATCTTCCATAACAAATAAACCATTTTTGAAATACAGACAAATATCAAGCACAGCTTGTATAATTTCTTCGTCAACCATTACTTGTTTATTTGGCTTTCGAGTTATTAATCGGTATAGAAAAGGTTTTTTTATTTTTCTAATTTGTTCAGTTCTTGTAAATTGATCTTCTATGTCAGGGTTGTAGTATATAGCTTTTGCTTCTGAATATTCGCCTTGCGTATCGAGTATAATAACAGGTGCTGCTTTTAATTTGTTTTTACCGGATATATATTTGCGAATTAGTTGTTTTGTCGTAAATGTTTTACCGACCCCTTTCATTCCAAATACTATTGTTACTTTTGGTTCTCTCACAGTTTATTTTTTAATATTTGTAATAACTGTTTTATGTTCTGTTTCTGTTTCTGTTTCTGGTTCTGGTTCGTCAAATTGCTCTGCAATTATTGCAATATCTTCTTGCAATTGTCTTATTTTCAGATTATTATCCTTTTGTAGTCGACGGTAAAAATCTTCATCTTTTATGTTTTTATTTACCTTTGCAATTTTTGCAATTTGGACAATAAGCCCTGCGATAAATAAAATTATTATTAAAATTCTAAATAAATTATTTATTAACCAATCTTTTGTTTTCATATTTTAATGATTTTTAAGTAGTATTTAATTCTTTTTTATGTATATAAAAATAATTGTTGTCATAATTGCAAGTGCAATTGCAGTTGAGGAAAATGCAATTATTGAAATTACTTTTTTCTTTTTTTGATAATCCGATAATTCGGGTAGTCGCTGATAATAGACTTGTTGTATTTCTTTTTTTGATATTTCATTATCATTATTAACGTCAAATCCTTTGTTCTGTGATGCTATGACTCCGGAGCGTGAACCTCCTATGACGGAATTTATTTTCATATCAACCGCTTTTGGGTAAAATATTGACAAATAGACATCTACTGGACTATTCATTTTGTTTTTGAATTTAGATAGATATTCATAAACGTAGTCCAATTGTTGTACATTAGTCATTCTTTTTAATTGGGCAGTAGTAGTTCCAAGTCCAACGGCTGTTGTTGGCATGAACTGTATTAATCCTGTTGCTCCACTAATTGAATTAACTGCTGCTGGATTTATATTACTTTCAAATTTCATTGCAGCCATCAACCAATTTGGCTCTATTGCTAATTTCTTAGAAATTTTTCGGATTTTCTGTAAAAATTCTGTTTTATTACTTTTTACATAACTTTCGTATATCATCTTTTAACTTTGTTATATTTGTTTTATAAAATTTTCCTTAGTCCATTTTCCTTTCTTTGTAAGCGAAAACCTTTTTCCAGTTCTGACAGCAGTTCCTTTTACACAATAGTATTTTACCATAATAATATATATTTATTTTATTTGTTTTTTGTATTCGTTTGGAAAATTATCACCAGCCCACAATATCGGTTTTCGCCTGCATTCAAGCATTTTATTTAATTGCCAAGTAATCTCTTTAATTGTTTCTCCTCCAATTGAAGTAGGATTCTCTGTATATCCATTAGGTTTACCATTTTTATCATAATAAACTTCATATATTTCAAAATATACTTCTTCTTTTTCTTTGCGTGCTAATATTCTATGATTCCAACTCATTAAATAGGTTCAAAATTATTCAAAGAACAAATACCCCCCAATAATCTCCATGCGTATTTTCCTGCTGATAGTCCTGAAAAATCAAAAACATCGCTTTTATGCCAATCCCAGTTTGCTGTCCAGTAGCATGAATTTAAAAAACCTGCATTTAATTTACGAGAACGAGGGTTTGAAGTACTTTCTGACCAATGGTCTGAAATACGAATAACAGAACGTCCTCTTTTTTTTCTGAAATAAATTGACATTTGTCTTGATTTGAAAAATGAATTTCTTTTAGGTTCTGAAAAATGCAAAAGTTCGTATTCATCATTTCCAACATTAAATTTACCGTTGAACTTCTTTTTTCGTTTCGCTTTCACGAAAGAATCTAATATTTTTTCGCCTATTTTTTCATCAAAAGGTTTAAAATTAGCTTTCGTATTTATATGAAAATTTTTAAATGTAATTTTTCGTTTACTCATTTTTTTAAATTAAAATATTATTTATTTTCGTCTAAAAATGGATTATATGAAATAGCTTTTTGATGTTCAATTGATAACTCAATAGCTTTTTTGTGAACAATAAAGTTATTGGGCATTTTATCATAATTAACCGTTACAACTAACTCTCTGCCTGTTTGTTTTGCGAAATGTAGTAATGAAAATAAATTAGTTGGTTGTGATTCTTTTTTATAAAAATTTATCAGAAAATCTACTCCGTTTTTTTCTTTAAAAAATTCTCTTAAAGTTTCATTGTCAAGTTTTGACACATAATTGTCAGAAATACTAATAAGTCCTACCTTAAAGAAGTTTCGACAAAGTATTATTCCTTTTTTTACCTCATCTTCTGTCATTGTGTTGTCAAATTTAACACTTCGCATGCTGTTGCGTGCAAGTGCTTGAACGGAATAATGTTTTATCGGTAATGTTATAGAATCGTCATTTATTTCGATTATACGTCTATTTTTGAATTTTGTAAAATATGCTTTTTGTTCTTCAAAAACATAGTCTGACTTATCGGTAAAATAAAGAATAATCTTTGTTGATCTGTTTAATTCTTCGGGTGTAAAATTTTTATTTCGTGCCATAATTAATTTTAGTTATATATTCCTAATTTATTTAATATTTCTGCAAAGTTCTTATTACATAAAAGAAATTCTTTTAAACCGCCTTTTCTAAGTAAACCATAATTCATTTTCACTAACTTTTCAGCAGCAATATCAAATGATCTGGTAGTACGTATTATTGATGCTTTTATCTTTTCGTTAGTTTTTTCCCCTGGTATATTTTTTACCATTCTTTTAAGACAAATATCATTTACTACATGAACTACAATTTCATTCATTTTTTTTTCATCAAAAGTCTTATTATCAAGTACATATTGCACTATTTCATCGTCAAGAAACATAATTTATTTTTTTTGTATATCAATTTGAAATTTTGTATTCATTAAATCAACGAAATTTGAACGTAAATCTTTGCGTAAAAACATTGATGTAATTGACAGTCTCATAAATATTAAGCCTGTTTGTAAATAAAAAGCTTTGTCGGGAGTTGCGACCTGAATATTTTTGTATTTTAGAAATTCAACAAATGTTTTCTTTAATAATTCTGCCTCTTTTTCTGTGATTTTTAGAGCTTCGTCAATCTCAATATTCTGTGCTTCAAAGAACTCTAATATTGTTTTTTTGTCTTCTCCAGGTATTCGTTCTTTGTATTTTTCTATAATATACCTAACTTTTCTTTTTGGAAGTTGGGCATAACTCGTAAAAACTTTTGGAACGTATTCTTTAGCAGCTTCAAGCACTACTTCGCCAAAAACATCTGCCATTTCAGAAATATCTACCTCATGAGTTTTTGAAGTATCGTCTTTTTCATCTTTTTCGTCTTTTTCGTCATCATCGTCTTCGTTTTTTCCTATGCCAAAGCTCATAATTCCGTCATCGTCATCGGCTACAAATGTTGGTTTATTAACAGCGTTTTTTATTTCGTCTTTTATTTCGTCTGTTGCCGTTGGAATTATTGGTTTTTGTTGATATGTTTCCGTTTCCTTTTCAGTTTCTTCTTTTGTTTCAATTGTTTCAGCTTTTTGCACAACTCTATCTGTGTAATTTTTTTTATTAACAGCTTCGGTCAATAATGGGGATTCATCTATTGTTATCATTTTGTTGGACTTTTTTTAAAATTAATTTATATTTTTCGTTGAAATCTTCAAACGATTTTTGCAATTTAATTCTATTTTGAAAGACTGTTTTATAATAAAATATACTTTGTTCGGATACATTTAATTGATTTGCGATTTGTCTTATTTTCAATTTTGTATAAGTTTCGCATATTTTTGTTATAATAATTTTGGCATCTGTACTTGTTGGGTCATTTTGTTTTAAAAATCTGATATTTAGACTTTTCAAAGTTTCTTTTTTAACTTTTCTGAAAAAAATAATATCTTTATTAGAAAAATCAGATTTTTCGATAAGACTTACCCAAGTGATTACAGTTTCTAATCCATTTGATTTTATTGCAGTCTCTAAGACTTTATTTAATCTGTTTATTTCTGTCATAATAATTGAAATCGCAGGAAGCCTACCCTGTCATAGCGAATAACAAAGTAGGGACTTCGGACTGCGAAAATTTTTATATTTCCCAATTTGCAAAAATAGGACTACCTACGGCAATATATGTTTTGCCTTTCCACTCAAAAGTTTTTGGAATTATTTTAATAATCATATATTTTTTTCGTGGAATTTTCATTTTTTTAAAATCTTTTTCTGTATAGATTTTTTTTGTTTTACTTTGAGTATCAGATTTTTCGGCTTCTTTCTCTTTTGCTGCTTTTTCAGCTGCTTTTTCAGCTGCTTTTTCTTTTGCTGCTTTTTCAGCTGCTTTTTCAGCTGCTTTTTCTTTTGCTGCTTTTTCAGCTGCTTTTTCAGCTTCTTTTTTTCTATCGTTTTTCTCTTTTTTAAGTAACTTTTTTTCGGCGAGTAGTCTTTTAGTTTTCTCGGTTGCAAGTTCTTCTGGCAGTTCTTCTACCGTATGAAGTTCTTCGTATAATTCTACAAGTTGACTATCAAATTCATCGTTTTTATTATCGTCATTATCTTTTTGAAGTACGTATTCTTTGTATTTTTTGATAAAAATATCATTTAGAGCTTCAAAATTTTCTGAATCGAACGAATATCCTATTTCTTTAAGTATTTCATCTATTTTCATAACTAATTTTTTTCTATTAATTGAAGTGTTTTTTGTTCTTCTTTTTCGTCATTCAGAGATGACAAGAAATTTGTAAGTTCAGATATTGGAATAGCCTTTATAAACTCTCCTTTTTCGGCATCTACTATACCGAGACTCACTATTTTCTTTGAATCAATTTTTGTAAAAAAGATTTGTAATATAATATTCGTTTGGTAATGGTCTTCCAAAAAATCCAAGGATTTAAAAGCAAAATA
>JAOZMN010000234.1 GCA_029934265.1 Bacteroidales bacterium | reverse complement strand
AAAACTTTCTATATTAGATAAATTAGTAGCTTCTTTTAAAAAATAATTATATCTAAAGCGTCCTTCTATGGTGAAGATAAAATCATTAGGGACAAAACTGTTATCTACTTCAGCAGTAGGATAATCAATGTTGTTGTTTGGCCTCGGTTGATTCTGCGTAGTATAACAGTTACTATTCACCAATTTCGCATCGTTCAGTCCTAAAGTATCAGGTATAGTTCCTTCAGCACTTACAGGCAGTCTGAATAATTCTTGTACTATTGTTGGGTTATGTGCCGTGTCTCTTACTATTTTCATATCACTATTATAAAACCGAATCTTACAGTGTCGTTTATGTCTGTACTTTTTATTGTAATTGTTGCGTTATTTGGTATTGAATATATTTTACCATTCAACAAGCCTGTATCTAAAGGCGTTACTATAGCATAGCTATTTGTTGTTAATCTGTCATCAAATACGGGATATTCACCGCCGGTTAAAGTGCCAGTTCCTGTTATAATGTCTCTTACTGGTATTTCTTCCTTTTCATTTGCCGAATTACCTATCCATAAATTTTCAAATGTTAATTTAGAAATTAATCCTAATAACTTTTTAGATCCGGAACTTTCTATTTTAATGCCTCTACTCATTTTTATTTATGGAGTTTTAAAACTGTCATTTTCATTTTCTGTTATCACAAGCAAATTATTTGTTCCGTTTCCGGTAAATACAATATCAAAATTATCATTTACCCGGCTGTTTTCTCTGCCTCCGAGTTCTATCGAATCCCCAGCCTCAAGAATTAGTTTACTGTCAATAGTTATAAGCGTTTCACCTTGATTACGAAAGACAACGGTACGTGATAATATACTTACAGTTTCATCTGCGTTTTTTACATCAAAATTATAATCGGTATATCTTCTTAATATATTCATTATGCTACTTTTATAAAACCTCTTAAAGTCCAATTTGACGGAATTTTGGCGGTTGAACGTGTAACTTGAGCTACTTTGTTTCCTTTATTTCCTTCTATTGTTGTGAAAGTTGTACCGTTTACATCTGTAACAATGCCGGCGTGTCCTTTTGAATTATCCGTTTTACTTTGCCAAATTACCAAACTGCCGGCTGATGCTTTATTGCTGACTTTGAATAATCC
Source organism: Bacteroidales bacterium (assembly GCA_029934265.1). GTDB lineage: Bacteria > Bacteroidota > Bacteroidia > Bacteroidales > JAADGE01 > JAOZMN01. The sequence continues at coordinate 4,094 of JAOZMN010000234.1, read as the reverse complement.
CGATTTGTCATTCTTGAAATTCCTAAATGTTTCTTGAGTACTTCCTGTTATAAGTTTCTGCGATAAATCTTTATGTGTTTCGGGTAAACTTTCATTATAAATTAATTTGCAGAAAAACATACACCAAGGTGCACCCACCCACCATTTTACAGATGTCATTTTGTCTTGAAACGATTTATCTTTAAAACCTGCATTGTCTCCGTATTCGGATTGTCCTATGTATTTTTTTGCAGTTGATGCAATCGTTTTTCGTAATTTTCTTATGTTATTTGTAACAAAAAACGAAACAGCAAGCAAAAAAATTACAAGTCCTGCACCTCCGTATATATATGTTTTTGTATTCATATTAAATGCTCATTGTTTCGTTAATATCTAATGAAAATCCTTCTGCCTGAACAAAGCCTTTAATTATTACTTGTGTACCAAGTTCTTTACGTTTAAGGTAACCTTCCAAAGTTGCTTTTATATCATTTTGTCCTATTTGTTTCAAAAGTTCAAGCAAACCCCCGGTATTTATATGAAAATCTAAACTAAGTGCAGTTTTACCTTTTGGGTTCAATATTACGGAAGATTTTAAAGGTGTTGTTTGTTCGGCAATTAAAGTTTTGCCGTCTAATGCAAAAATTTCAAGTGATAATTGTTCAAGTTCAAAAGAACTGTCCGAAAAATTATTTACATAAGCATTAACAGTCGAATTGTAACCGGAAACAAGCCCCAATAAAACGTCCATTTTACTATTGACATTTATCTTAAAACTATCTATCCCGAATTTCATTTTTTCGGCATCAGTGCCTTTTTTTACAACTTTGAAAGCTGTAAAACTTAATACGGCAACTATTAATATTATTATTATCCAAGTTTTCATAATTTCAATTTTTTAATCTTCCGTTTTTTCACTGTCTTCATCTTTGCCTTTTGTAATTCCGATATATACAATAAATCGAACAGTTCCAAGTATGGCAAGAATGATAAATAAGATTTGCCACGGTTTAAGATTTGATATTAAAGTTTTCATAATTAAAAAATTACATTTATTTTATTAAGAATAGCACGAGCATCTTCAATATCAGAGCCGGGCATTCGTGCATATAACCATTGTGTTAGATTTCCAGAATCTATACCATAGGTAAAAGCAGAAGCTTCCCTTATCCCAAATGCTGCACTTAACTTCAGCCAGTCTAAATTATGCTGAAGTTTCGATAATAATAATAATACCTGATCATTATTATCAAAGAAGCCTTTTAACAATTCATGTATAGCATTTGCCATATTGTAATATTCGCTATCGGTAAATGTAGCAACAGCTCCTGTAGCCTCTTCATCTTCGATTTCATCATCCACTTCATTTTCATAATTGTTATCTGGATTGTTATGATTTTTCCAGAAAAGATAACCGGATACAGAAACCAAAATTACTGCAATTGTTATCCAAGTCCATTTATTTTTTAAAACATTTAAATATATCATTATTTTTATTTTAATATAAAATACAAAGCAACGGAAATACCGACAACGGCAAAAAATACACCTTTTTTGAGTCCGAGTTTTTTAGCTGGTTCCGGTTCAATATTATTATCATTATCGGGAGCATTGCCCATGTTTTTATTTTCTTGTGCTTTTATTTCTTGGTCAAGAAGTATAATTTTACGATTCAAATCATTATAATAGTCATTGTCTTTACCGACTATTTGAACTTTAACCGAAAAGTCTTTTAAAAGTTCTTTTTTTGCTTGCAAATCTTTCGGGAAAGTTGCAATTATCGAAACGTCGAGTTCCGGTGCAATATCAACCTCGGGATAATTGCCTAAATTGTTTGCATATTCTACATCGGACATTATAGCCTCCGCAGGTTTTGCTCCTGCAATTGCGACGATAGTCATTAATTCTATTAATGAAAAATTAGAAAAATTCTTATCTGCGAGAATGCAGATGCCTTGTCTTAATTTTAAAACTTCAGGAATGCTTTTAAACTCTTCTAATAGTTCCTTTTGTTCTTTTTCCGATAGAGTTTCAAAACCGGCAGAATTTATTTTTTTTTCTTTTAAAAATTCGTTCCACATTTCATTAAAGAACTCTTTTGTTGTTATCTTAGCTTTCATTTTTTTATCTTAACATAAAATAAATAGTAACTCCAATACCTACTAACCCAATTCCGATACCGGCATAAAGTAAAGTATTGCTTTTTTCAGCATCGGTATCGGGTGTCGGCTTTGTATCGTTTGGATTTTCGTTTTGTGCTTTTATTTGGTCTAATAAATTATCAATACGCATAGCGGCTGTGACCACTTGATGAAGATAAGCCGTTGTGTATCTGTGTTTGAAACTGATATAATAATCTAAACGTCCGATTTTTTCACCGAGTTTCCAAACTTCATCGTATATTTTTGTAATTTCTTCAAGTGTGCATAATTCTTCACCTGTCCCAGCAGCAGAAGTAGACGAACTTCCAGCAGACGTAAACGGATTTTTAGCGATACTATCCTTCGCAGGATTTATTCCTGTAGTTGCTGCGATATTTATTAATTCATTCATAGAAAAATTAGAAAATCGGTTATCTTCGAGTGTAGACGAACTTCCAGCAGATGTAAACGGATTTTTAGCGATATTAGCCTGAATAGAAAGCCCGACATTTGAATATTCATTTTGTTTCAAAATATCGGCTCCTTTTAATATTTTGTATATTCCAAATTGTTTTAATTCATCACCTGTAGCATTACTGTAATTCAATTCATTTCGTTTAAATCTTTCATAATCTTTGTACCATGATTCTTCAAATCTGTCATGTTTTTTATAGTTTGCGCCGATTACTACATCTCGTGTTAAATCAGGAGTCCCGGCGTTTAGTTCTGACAGTTTAGTTTCAATATTTTTTAATATATTTGAAAGTCCTACAAGTTTATCTGCTTGAAATTCTTCATCTTTTTCAATACGTTCTTTTAATTTGTCTTGAAAAATATTTGCTTGTTTGATGAAAGACATCACAGCATCAGGAGTAAACGGATTTTGAGCGATATTAGCCCCAATAGAAAGCCCGACATTTGAATATTCATTTTGTTTCAAAATATCTACACCTTGTAATATTTTGTATATTTCAGTTCGGTTTTTGAATTTATTAATTTCGGTATTATTCATTTTGTTATTTCTTTAATTAGAATTACTTTAAAATAAGAATAAGTATTAAAACAAGAAATAAAGTTCCCCCTCCTATTCCGGCATATAACAGCGTTTTGGCTTCTTTATCTGCTTTTTGTTTGTTTGCGATTCTTCTTTTTTCCTCTTCTTGTCTTTTTTGCTCGGCTTCTCGCCGTTTTTGTTCTTCAATTAATGCAGCTTGTCTTCTTGCTTCAATTTCGGCGGCTTCTTTTTCTTTTTTGCTTGCGCGCGATTTGAAAATACTACCGAGTAAACTTGCAGCAGCAAGTGCAAGTTGTATCCAGTCGGAATCTTCATTCGCAATTAATTGATAACCTTCAAGTATAATTCGGACTTCCTGATTTTGGGAAAACTCATAAATTAAAGCTATTTTTTCCGTTTCGGTAAGCTCATCAAAATTTTCAATACCTTTTTGATTTAAAAAGAAATCTTTTTGTTGCAGTAAAAATTCTTTGACGGATAAGTCCATGACTATTTTTTTAATAATATTAATATTACGATAAGAACAAGTACAACACCTCCTCCAATACCGGCAATCGTTGCGATGTTAGGACCGTTATCACTTTCGGCTTCCATTAGCATACGTTCTCTCTCTAATGCAAGTCTTTGACTTTCGAGGTCTGCCGCCGCTTGTGCCGCTGACGCTTCTGCCGCCGATTGTGTCGCTGAAGCCTCTGCTTGTGCTTTTTTCGATGCGAATAAACCGCCGAGCAAACCGGCTCCTGTTTTAAAAATACCTGAACCCATAAGTTTACCGACTCCCTCAACAGCTATCCTCCATATTTTTCCTCCGGTATTTGAATAATCATCAAGTACAGACGTATTCGGGTGTTCCGGTGATCTCATATATATATCGTAACCTTTAAGAACTTGAGAAACTTCAGGCATTTCGGAAAATTCAATAATAATAAGCAAACGTTCATCTTCAGTAAGATTATCAA
>JAOZMN010000233.1 GCA_029934265.1 Bacteroidales bacterium | reverse complement strand
ATTTGAAGTACCAATATCGTACAAATGAAGACATTAGAGACCAAAGCGTAAGGGTGGTTGGTGAAAATGTAGAATCTGCAATAATGACCAAAGGTGATGCTTTAAGACTTGCCGATAAAATGAACCTCGATTTGGTTCTTATTTCACCAAAAGCAGACCCTCCGGTTTGTCGTATTGTTGATTTTCAGAAATTTATATATCAGCAAAAGAAAAAACAGAAAGAACTTAAATCGAGACAAACAAAAGTTGTCATAAAAGAAATTCGTTTCGGTCCGAATACGGATACTCATGATTTTGAATTTAAACTGAATCATGCCAAGAAATTTTTGGAAGCCGGCTTTAAAGTAAAAGCATTTGTATTCTTTAAAGGACGTACTATCGTTCATAAAGAAAAAGGAGAAATTTTGTTATTACAATTTGCACAAGAACTGGAAAATATAGGTAAAGTTGAACAAATGCCTAAACTTGAAGGAAAAAGAATGACAATGTTTTTGGCTCCTATACAAAAAAAATAAGGTCTTCGACCTGCTTATTACAGAAAATTAAGTTTAACTATTATAGTGTATAAATTAAATCAATAAATTAAACAGTAATGCCAAAAATGAAGACTAACTGTGGAGCCAAAAAAAGGTTCAAAATCACAGGCAGCGGTAAGATTAAACGTAAGCATGCTTATAAAAGTCATATTCTTACAAAAAAATCTAAAAAACGCAAACGAAATTTAACTTATTTCACAACAGTACACAAAGCTGATGTAAAAAACATCAAATTGTTACTTGCAATGAAATAAAGTTTGTTTGCAAAAAGGTGGAAGTCCCAAAATAAAGAGCTTATAACTAAGAACTTAATAATTATTAAGTCGCCTTTATTTAAAAAAGAGAAAAAAACTCAAAAATCAAATTAGTACAGGTCGAAAATGACCGTAAACCGGAACATGGAGCTTTAAAGAGTTATTTTTAAAATTAGTTTTGAAGATTTGTAATAGATTTTACAAATCTGAAAGTTTTAAAGTACCGCCTGTGTTCAAAAAAAATAAATAATATGCCAAGATCGGTAAACGTGGTAGCTGCAAGACGCAGAAGAAAAAAATTATTAAAAACCACAAGAGGTTACTTCGGAAGAAGAAAAAATGTTTGGACTGTTGCAAAAAATGCTAAAGAAAAAGGTTTAGTATATGCTTACAGAGATAGAAAAACCAAAAAACGTAATTTCAGAAAACTCTGGATACAAAGAATTAATGCAGGTGTGCGTGAATACGGAATGTCATATTCTCAATTTATCGGAAAGATGAATGCAAAAGGTATTCAACTTAATCGTAAAGTTTTGGCAGACCTTGCCATGAATCACCCAAAAGCATTTGAAGCTGTTGTAAAATCAGTAAAATAGAGTAATTGACTTTGTTTTGTAAATCAAATTTTACAACAAACTTTTTAAAAGTTAAACTTAATTGAAAGAAGAGAATATTTCTATGTAAATATTCTCTTCTTTTACAATTAATGAGTTCGGTATAAAAAGACCCTTAGGGTTTGATTTAACAAAATTTAACAAATCTAAATATTTGATTTATAGTTTATTACTTAAAACCCTAAGGGTCTGATTTCGAGAAAATCTACTTTTTAGACTGAACTCATTAATCATCATAAATTATTCATTGTAATTTGTTCATTGCAGCCCCCCATCCCAATTTTTCATAACAGCCTCATATCCTTGATTTTTAATCATTTCGTTTATTTCTTTAACAGAACGTTCGTCGCTGACTTGAAATTGTTCCAAACTTTCCGGAGCAACACTATACCCGCCCGGATTGGTTTTTGAACCGGCACTCATCGAAGTTATACCAAGTTTAAGCATATTATCTCTGAAAGTCGGGTTCTCCCTTGTGGAGAGGGACAACTCAACATCAGAATCCAAAAGACGATAAGCAAAAATAAGCTGTGCGAGTTCTTTATCGTTCATGGTGTAATTCGGGTCAAAAATGCCTGCGTGCGGTCGCAAACGAGGAAATGAAATTGAATATTTTGTTTTCCAATATTTTTTCTCCAAGTATTGAAGATGCAAAGCGGTAAAAAAACTATCCGCACGCCAATCTTCCAGACCTGCCAAAATTCCCAATCCTATTCTGTGTACACCGGCTTTTCCGAGTCGCTCGAAAGAATCCAATCTGTATTCAAAATCCGATTTTTTTCCGGAAGGGTGATATTTCGGATAAGCATCTTTAATATAAGTTTCCTGATAAAGATATACCGTATTCAATCCAAGTTTTATAAGTTCCTCATAATCGGACTGTTCCAAAGGTTGCACTTCAATGGAAATTAAAGAAAAATAAGGTTTTACAAGCTCAAAAACGTGTTTAAAATAATTTATTCCGGCTTTGTTCGGGGATTCTCCGGTTACAAATAAAATATGTTCGTAACCAATATTTTTAAGAAACTTTACTTCTTTCAAAATTTCATTATCGGTAAGTAACTTTCTATCCTGCTTTATTTTAGCATTAAAACCACAATATACGCAAGTATTTTGACAATAACTTGAAAGATACAACGGAATATATAATTGCATAGTCTTTCCAAAGCGTTTCTGAGTTATTTTCATGCTTTGAATTGCCATTCTTTCCAAATAATTTCCACCCGCCGGAGAAATTAAAGCTTTAAAATCTTCAATGGTTCGGATTTCTTTATTTAAAGCATTTTCAACGTCTTTATTTGTTTTTGAATAAATATCGTTTCTAATAATTTCGGGATTGTAATTGCTTAATATATCTGTAAAATTCATATTTAATATTTTTAATATTCAGGAGTGTTTCAAAAAAAAAATACTTTTTAATTATACAATATCTTAATAATAAAAACATTATACTTTAAATTACAAAAAGTAATTACCTGTATCGTCATTTCATTATACCTTCGACCATTGTACCGTTTATCATTAATTTATCTGAGTTGCAAAATTAAATAAAAAAATATCATTGTATAATTAAAAAAGATTATTATTTTTGTAAACCATTTATTAATAAAATATTAAGCCTTAATATAAAAATACCCCTATGTCATCAGAAAAGAAAAAAACATCAGGTATCGGTAGTGAAATCGCCGTAAACAGCATTAAATCCATATTGAATAATGTAAAAATTCCTTCTTTAAAGATTATAATGCAAGGTGTAATAACTGCAGGAACCCTTAATGTCAGGGCAATTCCGACAAAAAACGGAGAGATTGTCGGCAAACTTAAAAAAAATGACATTGTCAGTATATTTTCAAATAAAAACGGCTGGTGCCAGTTGAAATTTAATGGAGAGCATGCTTATGTTTCGGCAAAATATGTGGCTGAATTAAAAGGAATTATAACAGCAGGCACCTTGAATGTAAGGGATAAACCCGGTAAAGACGGTGCTGTTGTCGGAAAATTAAAACGTGATGATAAAATTGGAATAATACAACAACTTTCAGGCTGGTATAATATAAGGTATAAAAATCAAAGTGCTTTTGTTTCTTCGAAATATGTTAAAACGGTTATTGACGGCGATAGTCCGAATAAACAAACTTTTTTGAAAGACAATAAAAATTTACTTCTCATAAAAGTAGAACCTAAAACACAAATAAAAGTCCCGACTTCATCAAGAGAGGCTAAAATTACAGCTCAAGTATATAATAAATTCGGCGGAATCATAGACCGACTTAGTGCAGAAATAAATATTGATGTTGCTGCCGCAGTAGCTGTAGTTGCCGTAGAAAGCGGAGGTGCAGGATATAGTCGTAACGGTAAAGTTTTGATACGTTTCGAGAATCATTTATTTTATCGTTTCTGGGGAAAAAGAAATGAAAAAATTTATGCCGACCATTTTAGGTTCAGCAAAACGGCAGGTTGGAAAGGACATTTATTTCGCAAAAAAAAATCCGATGAATGGGCAACTTTTCACGGAAATCAAAATAAAGAATGGGAAGTTTTGAATTTTGCAATGGCTCTTTCAGAGTCGGAAGCTATTATGTCGGCAAGTTACGGATTACCGCAAGTTATAGGTTCTAATTATAAACGTATCGGATACGATTCGCCAAAAGAAATGTTAAATAATTTCGAGAAAAATATAAGATTTCATCTTCTTGCTCTTTTTGATTTTTTCACTCCCGAAATGAAAAAAAACATACGAAAAAAGAATTTTATAAGTTTTGCCGCCGATTACAACGGCAGAGGGCAAGCTACACGATACGGAAATATTATCAAAAAATATTATAATGCCTTTAAAAAATAGTGATATTGAACAAAAAATAAAAGACCAAATATTTAAAACCGAAAATTTAATATCCGAATACAAAGAAATGACCAAACCAATAGCTCCGGATTGCGCTATTGGCAGAGTTTCGAGAATGGACGCTATTAATAATAAAAGTGTGATAGAAGCAACTCTAAGGCAAGCTGAAAAAAAGTTGAGAAATTTAAAACTTGTTTTTTCTAAACTTAACACAAAAGATTTCGGATTGTGTCTGAGATGCAAACAAAAAATACCAATAGAACGAATACTTTTCAGACCGGAAAGTCTGTATTGTATTAATTGTGCAGAATAAGATTTGTTATCAGTTAATTACCAAAATAACAACTCTTTGCAAACAAAATTTTCACAAAAGTTTTCCCGATAATCAACAAATTTTGAAATTTCATAAGTTCAAAGTATAAATAACATAAAATATTTAACAAAAATCATTAACGAATGAAAAAGCATAATTTTTACGCAGGACCTTCAATTTTACCGGTATCGGCAATTGAAGAAACAATAAAAGCATTAGAGAATTTTGCAGAAACAGGCATATCTCTTGCATCAATTTCGCATCGTTCAAAAGAATTTGATGCAGTAATTAACGAAGCACAAGATTTATTCAAGGAACTTCTGAATATCCCGGAAGGCTATTCTGTACTGTTTCTAGGAGGAGGTGCAAGTATGCAATTTGCAATGATACCTTTTAACTTGATGCGAAAAAAAGCCGTATATATAAATACCGGAGCATGGTCGAAAAAAGCCATGAAAGAAGCAACACTTTTCGGTGATGTAGTAGAAATAAAAGCCAAAGATTTTTTCTCGTTACCTAAAGGTATTAAAGTTGATAAAGATGTTGATTATGTGCATATTACAACAAATAATACAATATACGGAACAGAATACAGAGAAGATTTCAATTTCGGAAACGTACCTTTAATTGCAGATATGTCGTCCGATATTTTTAGCCGTCAGATTGATATTTCAAAATAT
>JAOZMN010000608.1 GCA_029934265.1 Bacteroidales bacterium | reverse complement strand
AGTTTGTCAAAATAAAAATATTATAACCAATTCTTAAAAAGTAACAAGTCTATTACAATAATCTTGCCGAATATTTATATTTCTTATTTATAATACTACAAATTTAGTCTAAAGGTTGCATTTATACATTACAAGGCAACATTGTTCCGATTTTATCTTCAGCTTGTAAAGTTTTATAAGCAAACGGTGGATTACAAGCTCCCAAAATCCTGTAATTACGAAAATCCACATCAATTTTCTTTTTAAATGTCGCTTTTACATCTATATCGGTAAGTACTCAGAAACCTTCTTTTTGTAACTCTTGGGTTACTTTCACTATTGCTTCATCGAATGAGCAATCTAATTTTTTGCTGAAATAATAATTCATTTTGTAATAATTTATGGTTAATGATTTATTTTATAATTGACTAAAATCTTCAACTTTTCAACTTATTAATGTTCATGTTCAGTTTCTTCTTTTTTCATATCCGCAAGCAAATAATATGCTTTATTCAGGACTATTTTTGCACTGTCAGGCAAATTTTCGGTTAAACTAACTTCTGTATATCCGTCGTCTTTTTTTCCCGGAATAACTTCAACCATTTTGAATGTCAATACTTTGGTATCATGTTCTTTTTCAGGATTTTCATGTTCATGATTATGTTCTTTTTCTATATTTTCGGTTTCTATATGCTCATCGACAACAAAAATATAAGATTTTACTCCTTCCGAAACAATGGCATCATCGGGAAGTGTTTTTGTAAATTTTTTATCGGTGTGCAGATGTCCGGAAATGTACATTCCGGGAATTAAGCCGGTTACATCTTCATCAATATTTGCATGGATATGGACAGAGCGACTGTTTTGCTCAAACTTCTTACCGATAGCAAAAATTGTACCCATAAATTCCATTTCCGGACGATTAGAAACGGTAAAATGAATTTTTTGTCCGATTTTAAGCAAATGTACATCTTTTTCGTAAATCATAAAATCAGCGTGAAGTGCAAAATTATCGGCAATTTCAAACATTTTATTTTTAGCATCGACATAGGTTCCGAGTTTGATATTTACTTCGGTTACAAAACCTGAAATTGTTGATAATATATTAACGGTATTTGAAATTTGTCCGTTTTTAACCTTATTCGGCGAAATATTCAAAAGTTGCAAACGTGCTTTTAATCCTTGATATTTTGCTTTTGAAATATTGTACTCAGCTTTTGCTTTTTGAAATTTTTTACCCGAGCTGACATTATTTTCATAAAGTTCTTTTTGTCTGCCGTACTCTTGCTCCAAAAATTCCAAATTATTGGCAAGAATTGCAAAATCTTCTTGCAATTTTATATAATCCGGGTGTTCGAGAACTGCGAGAATTTGTCCTTTTTTTACTTTATCACCAATAAAAACTTTTATTTTTTTTACGTTTCCGCCGATAATTGC
>JAOZMN010000232.1 GCA_029934265.1 Bacteroidales bacterium | reverse complement strand
TCTTCATAATTACCGAAATGACTGCAAAATTAGACGAGAAAGTCCGTAACGAATGGATAAAAACTATCCCCTTGCGAAGAGGTGGAACTCCGGAAGACGTAGCAAATACAACTCTGTTCCTTGCTTCCGATTTATCGTCTTATGTAAGCGGGCAGGTTATAAACGTTTGCGGTGCAATGAATACGTAGAAGTTGGTAACGCAAACAATAAATGAGTTCGATATAAAAAGACCCTTAGGGGTTAATTTAACAAAAACTAAGAAAGCTAAATGTCTTATTTACAAACATTTACTTAAAACCCTAAGGGTCTGCTTGCCGAAAATTACCCTTTTTATACCGGTTTCATAATTAACGAACTATACAGAGTTGAAAAAAAGTATTAAAACCGATTCAAACTTAAAATTTGTAGTTTATTTTTGAAAAAAAAACAATTTTTTATGTGAAATATCGTAAAAATTTGTATAATTGTAAGATGTTTTAAAATTTGTTGTTTTTTAACATATTTTCTCAATTGTTTTTTTTATAACTTAATTTATACTCTCATGATGAAAAAAAAGATACTTTTTTTGTTTATTTTTTTGTTAAATTCGTTTATATCTTTCACACAAGTTTTTACTATTCACGACCAAGACTCGCCAGTTTTAGGTTGGTCAGGTGGAGCTTCGTGGCAAAATGTACCAGTTTTTGTTGTATTTAGCACTAATTTTCCTAATGACGATTGGCTTCCTGGTCTATATTTCCAAAATCCACAAGCTGCTTCAGGAACTGAAATTTTTACATATGATTCACAGTTAGATTTTTCTCTATGCGGTGACTATAAATTAACATTTGATATATGTAATGCGGATGCAACAGCTTTTTTTACAGGTATTACATATCAAAATATACTTGAAATAGAGATACAAACAACAACTTCAGGTAGTTGGACAAATATTGGCAACTACAATACTTCAATTGGCACTTGGACTTCACAATCAATAGACTTAAATATATACAAAGGTGGAAATCAAGTAAAATTCAGGTTTAAAGGCACGCATTCTACTGATGGACAGACAGGTTTTTTGGGCACAGGAGCTTACGACATAGGTATCCGATATTTTAAAGTAACAAGAACATTACCAGAAGCTACCGTTGCTATTACTTCTGGAACAAACCCCACTTGTGAAAATTCATCTGTAGAATTTACGGCTTCTTTAAATAATTTATTTGGAGGAACAGTTTCTTATTTGTGGAAAAAAAATGGAAGTCCGATTGTCGGAGAAACTGCACCAACATATACTACAACTACCTTAAATAATACAGATGAAATTAGTTGTGATATTACTCTGACAGGAAGTACAAGTTGTAATAATATTTATAATTCAAATATTATAAATATGACCGTTAATCCTTTTAGTACCCCGACAGTTACAATTGCTCAAACTCCCATAGGCACAGTCTGTGAAGGCTCTACAATATTATTTACCGCACAGCCCGTAAACGGAGGAACTGCTCCGGCATACAAATGGTCGTTGGACGGAGGTACAACAACAATTTCCACAGCAACAAGCTATTCTACAAATACGCTGATTGACGGTGATATTCTGAGTTTGGAAATGACATCAAATGTAACCTGTCCGGCTTCAAATCCGGTTACCGATGATTATACGGCGACAATGTATGATACAACAAAAGTAAGTATAATACCGACAGAACTTTGTGCCGGAGTAGCAACTAATTTTACAATAAATACAACTACCGCAACAGGAACATCTATATATCAATGGACATTAAACGGAGCAAATACGGTAGCAACTCCGGGATATTCAGGTACTTTTTCCGCCGGAGATAAAATAATGCTTTCCGAAAGTTCATCTACTACTTGTGAAGGGCGTTCAAATACTGTAACGATAATGGGTAAGCCGGCTAAGCCAACAACACCCGTAGGAATTACAACACTTTGCCAAAATTCTCCGAATATCGGTTATTTGACTAACACAATTTCTAATGCAACTTCGTATATGTGGACAGTTACCGGCGGAACAAATGCAATAACAGGAAATTCCACAACAGGAACGGTAAACTGGGAGGATACTTATTCCGGAACTGCCGATATTACCGTAACTGCAAATAATACTTGCGGTGACTCTCCGATTTCAGATATTTTAACAGTTTTAATAAATCCTGATTTTAAAATTACAACTCAACCGAAAGACGAAGCACAATGTCTCGGCAGTTCTAATGTTTTCACCATAGGTGCCGAAGGACTCGGAGTAACTTATCAATGGTATAATGATGCAGGTCTGATTGTAATGCAAACAAATACATCATATACTATCGCATCAACGGTTCTTGGAGATGCCGGCAATTATTTTTGTTGGGTTTACGGAACTTGCGGAGCACCGATATCAAGTAATACAGTAACTTTAGGGATAAAAGTAAATACAGAAATAAGTTCTCATCCTGAATCTGCTGCAATATGTCCCAACCAACAGAACGAACTTTCCGTAACTGCAACAGGCGAGGGGTCGCTTGAATATATGTGGATAAAAGACGAAGTAGATATTACTTCCGCAGTTTCAAGTAAATATGCTATAAGTACAGCAAACGAAACAGATGCAGGAGTTTATAAATGTAGAGTAACAGGAGAATGTGGTGATATTGAAACTAATACTGCTACCATAACAATAAAAGATACAATAGCAATAAGTATGTCTGCCAACGATTTTACGATATGTTCTGATGAAACTCAAATACTTACAGCCACAACAACAGGAGAAGCTACTCTTTCTTATCAATGGAAAAAAGATAATACAAATATTGCAGGAGAAACCAGTCATACACTTACAGTATCCGAAGCAGGCAATTATAATTTAAAAGTAACAGATGGTTGTAATAATACAGCTCTCGGAGAAACTGTAACAGTTCAAGTTCAACAACTTGATGCAGACAAAACAATAACCGGCAGTACTGTTTGCGAAGGAGAAGATGCAACAATAACTATTAGTTCAGCTCAAGCCGGTGTGTCATATACGGCAACGCCTACCGACGGAATATCGGTATCGGAAACAGGAACCGGCGATGATTTAATTTTGACAATATCAGGAACTGATTTAAAAGGAACTACAAATACATTTAAAATTTCAGGAACAATAGCAACTTGTACTACCGATTTAAGTGATGCAACTATTATCAGTAACCCTAATCCTGTAGAAAAAACTTTTTCAGGAAATCAAATTTGTGAAGGAGAGGAAGCTAAAATTTTACTTGAAACATCAGAACCGGGAATAAGTTATAATTTTTCTATTGAAGATAATTCTATTAATGAAACAACAGGAGATGGAAGCGATGTTGAAATTATAGTATCAGTAGACGAACTTTCAATAGGTGAAAATATAATTAGCATTCTCGCTGAAAATAAAACAACAGGCTGTAATACTAATTTCACCCAAACCGGAGTTATTACAGTAACAGCTTATCCGGACATTGACATGGAAGTTGAAGGAGATGCAGACGTATGTACAGGAGATGATATTGCAATAATTGTAAATTTCACACAAGAAGCAGTTAATTATATTTTATATAAAAACGATATTGCAACACAAGATTCGCTTACCGGAATGACATCAATAGAGTTTCCGTTGGAATCATTAAAAGCCGGTTATGATATATATAAAGTGTATGCCAAAAATTTAGACGGTTGTAATAAAATGCTTTTAGACTCTGCAGTTATAAATATATCTGTATGCGAGATGATAATTCCGGAAGCATTTTCTCCAAATGGCGACGGCAAAAATGATGTCTTTTTTATAGAGGGCTTAAGCAAATACCCGAATACGTCATTAATGATAATGAATCGTTGGGGAGTGAAAGTTTTTGATGCCGATATTTATAAAAACGACTGGGACGGTTCCGCAAATACGGGCATAGTCATAGGTGATAAAAATTTACCGGTAGGAATATATTATTATATCCTTAATAAAAATGACGGTTCCGATATAATAAAAGGAAGTATATATCTTGGAAAATAATAACTTTGCCAACGTTTAACATAATAATTAAATATATAAACAAGAATTACAATGCGAAAATTACTGTTAATTTTTCCGTTACTGTTTTTTGCTTTCTTTCTGAAAGCACAAACAGTAACTATAACTCAAACAAAAGGAAATCCCTCTTGCAAAGGAGATACTGCACAATTTGTCTGTACTGTTGAAAATCCACCCGGCACTCCGATTACTGCTGAAGCGTTTCGGTGGACTATTGACGGAGTCGATGTTCCGAATAATAATAATGATACATTAATTTCAAAAGAATTAGTAAATGGTAAAATCATAGGGTGTTGGGCTACTGTTGCAGGGACTGAATATGGTGGTACAAGTTCAAGTTCGCTTACAATAACAGATGTTACAACAGTAGATACCGGTATTGAAGTTTCCGATGATGTAATTTGCGGTACCGATGCACAATTAGTACTTGCGAGTCAAGAAACAGGTGTAACTTATAGTGCATGGCTATCAACTTCTTTAGGTCCGATTTCAACAACTTCTAATAATCCAATTTCTTACTCAGAATTTGCACATGGTGAGAATAAGGTAGTGATTAAAGCAAAGAAAGGAGATTGTACTTTTAGTATGCAGGATACTGCAAAAGTTACAAACAGCGGAGGTAAAATTGATTTGAAAATAAACGGCGATACGCTTTGTGAAGCCGGAACCGGTAATGTAACCATCAAAAGTTCAGAATCCGGAGTGACTTACGAAAGTTATTTTGAAAGTACACTCGTTGCAACCGGAACGGGTACAGGCTCAGATTTAAAAATGCCCGTTGAAGCTTCAAAATTACAATCCGGAAGTAATACACTGACTTTTAAAATCATGTCAGTAACTCCGGCTTGTACTGTTGATATGACAAACGCAGCAGTAGTAAACGTTATCACGGCTCCATCTTCCGACAATACTGTTTCCGGCGATACTTTATGTACCATTTCCGGAGCAACCGTAAAAATTGCATCAACCGTTTCCGATTATAATTATGAAGCAACCGTAGTTACAGCATTCGATACAATACAAGGAACAGGAAGCGAAATTACATTTAATGTACCGAGTTCGCAACTCAAAGAAGGACCGAATACCATCAGTTTCAGAGCATTTTCAGGTTCTTGTTCAACCGTTATCACAAATAAAGCAGTAGTATATATCGGAAAACCCGATTCATTACAAACTGTAACAGGAAGTAATGTATGCGAAGGTGATTCCGGTACCGTAACAATTTCGACATCAGAAACAGGTG
>JAOZMN010000607.1 GCA_029934265.1 Bacteroidales bacterium | reverse complement strand
AATTATATTTTGAGTGCTTATTTTCAGGGTGTTACAAATTATAAACAGATGAAAATATATATAAAAATACCCGGAGACACTTCTCAAAAACAAATTATTCATTTCAAAAAATATTTGGACAAGGCAAGTATCAGAGGGTTAAGAAAAATTCAGTTTGAAAAAACTCCGGTAAAGAAGGGTGAAATGGCTGTTACCGGCGGTATGGGAGCTTTATCTGCTGTTTTGATGGGGTCGGTAAATCCTTTTACTCGAGTGGTTCAATCGTTTACAAAATACACTTCAAGTTTTCGTACCGAGCTGATACTCAAAAATGAACATGGAGACGAAATTGTATTAAATACAAAAAAATTGGACAAAGAAAGTATTCAAATTTTAGTAGATAAATTTTTAAGTAAAAAATAAGGTTGTCAATGAGAAGTTAGAGGGGCAGAGGTTTATTTGGAGGTATTAAAATTTTCCTTGCAGTATATAGAATGATTAATTTTGTATTTTTATTTATGCAACCCGATTTGTACTCCAACAGTAATTCGAGGAAGTTCCACATTTGCCATAGTTTTGAAATCGGCATCAAATAAATCTGAAAGTCTGTAAGTTCCGTAAATTACATAACGATTTATACCAAAACGGACAATCGCTCCATAATTTAAGGGGTTTGTATAAACTAATCTTTTATGAACAGTTTTTACTGTTCGATAACCGTTAATTTTGTTTACTTGAACAACTTTATCGGTATATGTGTGCCTTATATCAAACGACCAAGTACCGTAGGCACCCAAATCCATGTATTTACCAAGAATATTTCCTCTTTTTCCGAAATTAAATCTCATGTATGTCGCTCCGCTTATATTATTGAAACGTAAATCTTCTTTTTTATGTAAATCCGAAGTTGGAATTACTTTATCTTTCTTTTGAGCAATTTTAAAATCTTCGGCAGAGTACCAACTTTCTGCACCGAGAGCAAAAAACTCTGCAAGTTTTCTTTTGTAACGCACTCCAACCGAAAAAACATCGGAAGTTCCGTAATTTATATCTGCCCCGACTCCTTCCGACTTCCCGACATAACCGGCATAACCGATAAACCAATGTGAATAATTTTTCATATTCTGACCTTTATTTGGCTTGCTGAAATCTATTTTATCTACATTTTCCTCCATTAATTTCAATTGTGCAAATCCGAAAAAAGGTAAAATACTTATTATTGATATTAAAATAATTCTTTTCATTTACTTGTAATTTGTAATAGCCTAAAAGTTATCATATAAGCTGTCGCTGTTCTTTTTGGTGTTAGTATTTAATTTAAAATTCCACAATGTGGATTTCATATATAATTAGTTCTTAAAATTAGATGGCAATATTATTATTTTATGTTTTTTAATTGCTCTTCTAATCTTTTAATTAGAGCATCTTTATCTTCGATTTGCT
>JAOZMN010000017.1 GCA_029934265.1 Bacteroidales bacterium | reverse complement strand
ATAAAATTCCTATATATACAGCATTTTCGGGTTTGGGATATTTATGAGACAAATCGCCGCTCAGATTTTGTTCGGTTGGACTGTCCGGTATAAAACATTTATCAAATTTCTGAATAAAAAATTTGTGCAGTTTATACAAAAAATATTCCGTGAAATGGAATTTACGTGGAGCTTTTACGGATATTTGATGTGTAATAAATATGCTTGGAACTTTGGAACTGTGCAACCCATAGCGATTATCCGAAATTATTAAATCAATGTTATGTTTTTGTATTATTTTTTTCAGTTGTAAATTTTCTTTGTAAATTCCGTAAAAAAATTGCGGTATTTGTAAGATTATTTTAAAGAACGGCAAAATTTTTGCTGAATAATTTATTTGTACACCGGATAAATTAATAAAATCTATTTCGGGAAATTCTTGTCGTAGAATTTTTTCGGTTTGTCCTGACGATGCGATTATAATTTTATATCCTTGATTTATAAGTAATTCTATAATAGGAATATCTCTTGTGGCATGACCGAGTCCCCAGTTAAGAGGTGATATTAAAATTGTTTTTTGGGGCATATATTGTAATTCTAAAATTCAAATTTTGCCGGTAAATTAATAAATTTAATTAACTTTGTCGGATAAATTTTTCAATATGACAGAAAATTTCAGAACAACGATTGAAGCACCTGCTTATCCTTTTAATATCGGATATGATACAGGACTTATGTTTTTCGGTTCTTGTTTTACAAACAGCATCGGTTTAAAACTGAAAGACCTTAAATTCAGTTCGGATATAAATCCTTTCGGAATTTTGTATAATCCGATTTCCATAAAAACAAGTTTGGAAATATTGGCAAAAAAATCACTTTTTGAAAAAGAAGATTTATTTGAGCATAGCGAGATGTGGCACAGTTTCAGTCATCACAGCAAGTTTTCCGGAATGGATTTAGACAGAACTCTTAATGTAATTAATGACAGAATTACAAAATCTTCCGAAAATTTAAAAAATGCGAAATATCTTTTTATTACTTTTGGTTCGGCGATGGTATTTGAGCATAAAGAAACAGAAAAAATAGTTTCAAATTGTCATAAATTACCGTCGGATAATTTTAAAAGATATTTGCTTAACGCAGATGTTATTACGGTTGAATATTTTCAATTATTGAATACTCTGAAAAATCTGAATCCGGATTTAAAAATTATTTTTACGGTAAGTCCGGTTCGCCATATAAAAGACGGACTTACAGGGAACAGAGAAAGTAAGTCGATATTGTTTGTTGCAATTCAGCAAATAATGGAACATTTTGATAATATATATTATTTTCCGGCTTATGAAATAATGATGGACGATTTGAGGGATTACAGATTTTATACTTCCGATATGATTCACCCTAATGAAACGGCTATTAAATATATTATGGACGTTTTTGGGGAGAGTTTCTTTACGAAAGAAACTTTAAAAATCAAAAAAGAAATTGAAAAGGTAAATAAAGCTGTCTGTCATAAGGTTTTAAATCCTGAAACAAAGGCATATCAAAATTTCTTGAAAAATAATTTTGAAAATATTGAAAGACTTCAAAAAGAATATTCTTTTTTGAATTTTGAGTTTGAACGCAGTGTTTTTAAGAAAAAATAAGGTCTTCGATTTATTTTAATCGTATTTATCAAGGGTTTGGCTTAAAGCGAAATCCTTGATTTTGTTTTAGAAAGTTTCATCTCTTCCTACATCAAGTCTTAAGAACGTAAAAACCAGAAATGTAAATGCCCAAAGTGACGAACCTCCGTAGCTGAAAAAGGGTAAAGGAATCCCTATAACCGGAGCCAAACCTATGGTCATTGCTATATTTACGGAAAAATGCAGAAAAAGAATCGAAGCAACACTATAGCCGTAAATTCGACTGAATGCTGAACGTTGCCTTTCTGCAAGAAATAATATTCTCAAAATAAAAATTACAAATAAACTTATAACGCTTGCTGTTCCCAAAAATCCCCATTCCTCTCCTATTGTGCAAAAAATAAAATCGGTATCTTGTTCCGGCACGAAATCTAATTTTGTTTGTGTGCCTTGCAGGAAACCTTTGCCTGTTATTCCTCCCGAACCTATTGCTATTTGAGATTGATGAACATTATACCCGGCTCCTTTTAAATCCTTCTCGATACCGAAAAGTACGTTAATCCTTGTTTGTTGATGAGGTTCTAAAATATTATTGAATATATAGTCGATAGAAAAAGTGTAAATTACGGAAGCTATTAGTATTGGGGCAATATAAAACATTATCATAATTCTTTTTCGCAAAGAATACAATAAAGCAATAATGGCCGTAGCGGTGATAGATATGGCTATAACAGGAGCTATTGGAATATTCATATTCAGAATCAGTACGGGAAATATTCCGACGGTAAGAAAACCGGTAAAAATTGATAGTCCGATAAGTGTAAGTTTGTATTGTCGTGTAAATAGTACGAATGCGATTACTGAAATAAAAAAAAGCACTAAAAGCATTGCGTAAAATTCAATAAAAAAAGAAATAACAAAAATAAGTATCAGAAGAAAAAATAAAAGTAAGATATATCCGGGAATACCCTCTCGGTATAATACTAATATGAATATGATATATACGAGTGCCGAACCCGTGTCGTTTTGTAAAACAATCAGACCGGCGGGAAGAAATATTAATGTTCCTATGATTATTAAGTTGTTTAATTTCATTATTTTAAAGTTCTCTTGCGAGAGGAATTTTGACAGGGCGAGTGCTGTTGCAAATTTAGCAAATTCGGCAGGTTGTACTTTGAAACTTCCAAATTCAAACCATGAGCGAGCTCCGTTTACCTCTTCGCCGAAAATAAGTACGGCTATAAGTAAAAATATCATTATTCCGTATATGAAATATGAAAGTAAGGCGAAAATATGACTTTCGACAAGGAATACAAGAAACATTAAGGCAAAAGCAATTATTATCCATTTCATTTGGCTGCCGTATCTTTGTCCGAGGTCCATGATACTGCTGTGTTCTTCGTTATATACTGCGGCATATATGTTGAGCCAACCGAAAAAAACAAGTATCAAATACATGATAACCGTTATCCAGTCAATTCTAACCAATATGTTTTTGTTTTTGGACATTACTCTTTTAAATTGTGAAATTGTGAAGTTTTGAAATTCATTTACTTGTTAAAAATTTTATTTTATTTTTTTATCAGATTTGCGTCCACTATTCTTTTTTCTACCCATGGTCTTTTTATAGTGTCTGTCAAATATTTTTCAATCATCAGGCTTGCTATTGGAGCTGCCCATGTTGAGCCGTATCCGGCATTTTCGATATAAGCGGCTATTGCTATTTTCGGGTTGTCTTTTGGTGCAAATGCTATAAAAATAGAGTGGTCTTTACCGTGTGGATTTTGTGCCGTTCCTGTTTTCCCGCAAATTTGCAGACCCTCAACAAATGCGCTTCTTGCCGTTCCTGCTTTTACTACCATTTCCATACCTTCGATTACAGGGTCAAAATATTTGGGTTCTATTTTTGTATATTTCTTTATCGAATAAATCGGGTCTATACTATCATCTGTAATATTTTTTATAATATGCGGAATAATATAATATCCTCTGTTTGCAATAGCTGCGGTCATGTTTGCCATTTGTAAAGGCGTAAAACCAAGCTCTCCCTGTCCAATAGCCAAAGAAATTACTGTATTATGATTCCAACGTCCTTTTCCGTAATATTTATCAAAATAACTTGCCGGATATATTAAGCCTTTTTCTTCATAAGCGAGGTCGGTGCCGAGTTTTTTACCTAAGCCGAATGAGTGTAAATGTTCTTTCCAATTTTCATAGGCATCGCTTACGGAGCTGAATTTTTTATCGGAAAGTATATTTTTAAAAACATGGCAGTAGTACGCATTACTTGAATATTGAATTGACATAATGAAATTTACGGCTCCTCCGATGTGGTCTTTCACAAAATGAGAACCTGTGCTGTAACCGAAATTACTGACAAAAACTGTCTGCGGAGTTATAACTCCCTCTTGTAATGCGATAAGGGCACTTACCGTTTTGAAAGTTGAACCGGGTGGATATTTTGATTTTATAGCTCTATTAAAAAGTGGAAGAAGCGGGTCGTTTACGAGCTTGGAGTAATTTCTTGAACTTTTTGCTCCCACAAACATATTGGGGTCGTAAGTCGGACTTGATGCAAGTGCAAGTATTTCGCCTGTTTTGGGTTCAATAGCGACAACACTTCCTATTTTGTTTTGTAACAATTTTTCTACATAAGCCTGTAAATCAGCATCGAGAGTTGTAGTAAGATTTTTCCCTACAACTGCCGCCGTATCATATTTACCTTCTTTGTAACTTCCTTTAATCCTGTTATGTACATCTACAACGAGTATGTTTTTTCCTTTTCTGCCTCGCAATTTTTCTTCATAAGATTTTTCGATACCGCTTTTTCCGATATAATCTCCTTGTCTATAATATCGGTTTTTTTTAATATCATTTTTATTTACTTCTTTAACATATCCGAGAAGGTGTGCGGCTGTGGCTTCAGGATATTTCCGCAGAGTTCTTGTTTCGACATAAAAACCGGGAAATTTATAAAGAAATTCTTGCAAAACGGCATATCTTTTTTTCGACATTTGTTTGGATATGACAACAGGTTGGTATCTGTTAGCATCTGCAAGTGTTTTTATTAATTGTTCCTTACTTATACTCAACAGTTTACATAGATTTATAGTGTCGAAAGGTTTAATCTGGTCTGATACAGCTTTCAAGTCGTAAGATGCTTCGTTGAATACGAGAAGTCTTCCGTTTCGGTCGAAAATCATGCCTCGTGCAGGATATTGAGTAACATGACGAAATGCATTGTTCTCGGCGGAAAGTTTATAGCTGTTATCTGCAACCTGAATAATATACAGGTTGATTATGAAAATAAGCCCCGTAAGTATTATAATTGCTCTGATTACTATTCTTTTATCCATATATGAGATTGGTATAAAAAGGGTATTTTTGGTAATCAGACCCTAAGGGTTTGAAGTAAATAACCGGGAATAAGACATTTGGACTTATTTATTTTTGTTAAATTAAACCCTTAGGGTCTTTTTACACTGAACCCATATATTCATGCTGTTAGCATAAGTTTACAAAGGTGATAAAAAAATATTGCAATCAAAAATCAAAAAAATGAATTGTGTAGATTAGATTATCGTTGAAATATAATCTTTGAGCAACATATAATCTGTTGAACTTACGCCGTGTTTAAAGAGTATGTCTTTGTCTTCTTCCAAAGCCTGTATGAATTTATTTTTATCGGACATTTTAAGAGCCTGTGTATAGGCGTTTATGGCTTCTTTTTTATTATTTTCACACAAAAAAACATTTCCCAAACTTATATAATCGAAATAGGAAGGTTCTAATTTAATAAGTTTTTCAAGATATTTTTTTGCGGAATCGAATTTTGCAAGAAACAGCGAACACCAAGCTATCGGTCGCATTGCTTTTATGTTGTCCGGGTCGAAATATTCAATTTTATAGTACTGTTTCAAAGCTTGTTCGTGGTTTTCCAAATAAATATGACATTGTCCGATATTTGCAAGAATGTGCATATTTTCGGGTTTTATTTTATTTGCTTTTTGGTAATATTTTAAGGCATTTTCGTAATCTCCGGTTTTGCCGTAACAGAATGCCGTTTTTTTGTAAATCCAAACAGATTCTCTGTCAAGAAGTTCGGCACGCAGATAATATTTTAATGCCTGTTCATAGTTTTTGATTTTTTGATATGCAAAAGCTGTTTTTTCGTAGATTACCGCTTTGTCTTGGCTTGTTTCCAATAATTTATATGTATTTATTGCATCGACGAAAAATTTCTTTTTAAAATATAAATCTCCGATTTTTTTTAAAACATTTTCGTTTTTCACGATAGTTTTATAAAAAACGGTATTTTGAATATCCATTTTACTTTCAAAAATATCGAAAAAATCGTCTCGCCAAGGGTGTAATTTCAGAAAACGATAATATTCTTGAATATAATTAGTAAATATTTTTTTTGAAATATTTTTGTTAAGAATTTTATCTTCATAAGCGTCTTCGTTCATCGCTTCGATTTCCATTTTAAACAGTCCGAGCATCATTTTCTTTTGCTGTTCGGGTATTGCATCAATATTTAAGCAAAATGAATATTTATCCGAATTGCACATTAATGTTGATTTTGCGAGGGTTTCCAAAAAAGTTTCGACATCGAAATTTTCGGTTTCCTCATTAAAAAGTTCTACAATTTCGATATTATCTTTATAAAAAGGTAAAAACCAATTATGTGTTTGCTTGAAAAAATCGAAATGTTTTAAATTTGCAAATGCACTCATAAAAACATCAGAGCCGTCTAATTGCATTTGTGAAAACTCAGCCATTTTTCCGAAAACACCGGAAGAATCTTCGAGAAGTTCTTCCCACTCCGGATTGTCGTCTTCGCCGATATTATCCGGAATTATTTTATCAAGGTCTAATTTTTCGGTAATGAAACTTTTGAATTTGTCGAGTTCCGGAGCAATTTCGGTCATCATTCGCTTGGTAATTTCTTTTGTTTCTTTGGTGCGGATAAGTTGCAGGATAATTATTTCGATATTTTCTTCAATATCATCGTCCAAACTTATTTTCTCCAAGCGTTCGGTGAGTTCCGGATAAAGTTCTATGCGATTATCGTAAGTATAAAATGAAAATACAAGTCCGACAAGTGCTCTTTCCCATATAATTCTGTTTCCTGCATCGTATATATCGAATAATGCAATAAATTTACGAGTGTCAAAACATCGTAACAGGCTGATAGTTATTCCACTTACAATTATCGCTTTTTCATAAGAAAATAATGATTTGCTTAATATTGCTTTTTGTATTTTTTCGAGTTGATTGTCCGTAAGTGTGTCCGAAAGCCATAAGAAGAAGAATATTTTTGCTGTTATTTTTTTGCGGTCTTGATTTTTATGTTGTTTTTTCTGCTCGCTCAACTCGTGTAGAAGTTTGCCGAGTTCTATTTTTTCTCTGAATATTTGTTTTTTGAATATTTTTTTCTCTATTGCAATTTTATTGAGTGATTTTTCTAAAATAATTTCTTGTTCGAGAGTATCGGAAAGTTTTAAAAGTTTTTTTCTGATGTCTGAATATACTTTTTCCTGATGCGGGTCTTCTATTCCGGAAAATGAATATTTAAGCATCATTAAATATGTTTCTTTCAGTTTTTCGGAAGTATTTTTAAATTCTGTTTTACTGCTTAAGGCTGCTGTTTTTTGTAATTCTTCAAATGCTTCGGACAATTTTTTGTCGATTATTGATTTTTGGATTTTTTCAAATTTTAAATTTAATTCTTTTGCGTTCATTTTCTTCATTTTAAATGACTTTGATTCGAGGAATAAAGTAGGCTTTTTTGGTAAATTTTTATTTTGGAATTAGCTTTTAATCTTACAAAATTAATATTTTCGTTTTAAAATATTAAAAAAAAGAAAATTTTTATTTATTTTCTATTTCAAATTCTTTGTCATCAATTTTTTCTTTGGATTTTGTCTTTGTAATTTCAAAAATTGCATTGTAATTTTTCGTAAAAATTAATTTTCGGTAAGGAATTATTATTCCGTCTGAATTAGGAATTTCTGTATAGTCGTAAAATTTTACGGTTTTTACGACTTTTTTATCGATAATTTGTTCCTGAGCAATTTTTAATCCGGAATTGATATTATAATAATTATAAAATATTTTACCGTTGGTATATTCAACCTTTATTTTGTACGTAAGTTTATCGTCGTATTTGAAACGTCCGAGAAGTTCTATTTCTACGCTGTCTTTTCCGAACCCGATTTCTTCGTATTGGTAAGAAGCTGTTTTAAGTTCAGCAAGTTTATTTTCAGAAAGTTCAATTTTATAATCATTTGTTATTTCTATTCCTTTTTTGCCATCGTAAATTTGCTTTTCATGAAGTTTTTTGATTTTCTTTTGTGGATATAAATAAGTAGTTGCCAAATATTTAACTCCTTTTCTTTTGATTGTTTTCGATATTTTTGCTGAATCTTTGTCGAATTTGTAAAAACCTGATATTTCGAGAACTTGTCCTTTGTGTTTCTTCTTAGCGTTTACGGTTTTAAGAAATTTGTCGGTTACAACTTTTGCATCAAATCCTTTTTCTAAAGTTTCTTTTAAAATATTGTTATCGTATATTTCTATTTCAAAATTTTCCGAAAGTTTAATTAACTCATTATAAAGTGTATCGCTGTCTGTTCCTCTGATTATAATCATATATTTATTATCGGAAAACATTTGATTAGACTGTTTTAAAATGTCTTCTTCAGTGGTGTTTTTTAATGCCGTTGTATGATTTTTAAAATAATCGGCTGGCAATTTGTATTTTTGAAT
This sequence comes from Bacteroidales bacterium, assembly GCA_029934265.1. Taxonomy (GTDB): domain Bacteria; phylum Bacteroidota; class Bacteroidia; order Bacteroidales; family JAADGE01; genus JAOZMN01. Next base: position 9,300 of record JAOZMN010000017.1, on the reverse strand, counting down.
TTCGATAAGCAGTTGTGCTATTTTATCAAATTTATCAAGAGATTTGAAAAATTTATCTGTTTCTGTATTTATTGCGTACTCTATTTCACCTTCAAAAACTAATGTATCTGTCATATTATCAATAGTTTCTTTTGTCAGCATACTTAATTTTTCACCTTTGCCGTTTTCAGCTGTTACGAAAGTGTAAATATAAGGAATTTCAGCAGAATTATTTATTGTAAGTTTGCATGATTTTGCCTTATTTTTTACAATACTTGTCGAGTAAAATCTTCCTGAATTATTGTTAATCAATATCTTGTCTATAATCTTATACGTATGATAATTTTTAGAATTAATTTTAGAATTAATTTTGCTTATAACAGAAATATTTAAAAGTTTTTTATCGGTAAGAGTGTCTGTAAGAAAACATTTTATTATGTCGGTTTTATGTTTGGGCGGATTTTGAGTTTTAAATTTTGTACATTTTGGTATATCCGAAAAATATTTTTCAGCTTTTGAAACAACTGTATCGAAAGGTAAATCAGCAATAACTACAAAATATTTTTTTGCATTTTTGAATTTTTCTTTGTAATTATTTTCAATAGAAATTTTGTTTATGTTATCAAAATTCAAATTCGGAATTTTATCGGATTTCGTATAAAAAAAATGTTTATATGTATCAAATCTGTATTTATATTCCGGTGATTTATTTTTTATTTCGCCGGAAAGAACTGTTTTTTCTTTTTGTATTGTTTCTTCATCAAAACGTGGATATTTCAATACTTTTGATATGTAATAAATTACACTGTCATAAGTATTTGAACTTGTAATTCCTTCCAAATAAAAATCTTTACTTTCAATAAAAATACCCGCTTTTGAAAGGATATTTTTAAATATTGAAGTTTTAATTGTATCAGCTCCTTGTGGTAGTGCATTTATTGTTATTTTATTTGTAATTTGTTCGGCTTGGTTCAAAGAAGTCGGAATATCGAAATAAAAATTACAGTAAATATCGGAATTTAAAGGGTTGTCTATATGAATTATTGTAATACCGTTTTTGAGAGTTGTTTTTTGATAATTTGAAATATTGTCGAGTACTTTATTGACTTGTGTCTTGCCGGGAAAACTTAAAAATACCATTACTAAAATAAGTAAAAAAAAATTTCTTATTTCAGTAATGATATTTTTAAGTTTTATATTCACAGTTTGTAACTTATTAATCAGGTGGAAGTAAAAAAAAAAATAGTCAATTATTTACCAACCTGTATTGCCTGTATTTACTTTTTTGTTTACTAAAATTTTTGTTCTTATACCGTTTTTATATTCTGCATGAAAAATAAGCTCGCCATATTTGTCGTATTTTTTGCAAGTTCCGTTTCTTTTGCCGTCTTTGTAAAATGTATCTTCTTGAACTTTTGTATTTCTGTAAAAAAGTATGGTTCTGCCGTCTCGTTTGCCGTTTTTGTAGTTTTCGGTTCTTAATACAGCTCCATTTTTGTTATACATTGTCCATTTACCGTTTTTTTCTTCATTAAGATAAAAACCGGTAAGGCTCACCGTTCCGTCGGGATAATAATATTCGTACTTTCCGTTGGCAATACCGTTTTTGAATGATTCTAAACTTTCGATAATTCCGTTTTCTCCCCAGTGTTTAGAGATACCGTTTTTGATATTTTTATCATAATAAATTTCGTATTTTTTCTTTCCGTTTTTGTGCCAAGCTTCCCATTTTAAGTCGAGTATTCCCATATCGAAAGTTCCTCTGGTGTGCAAATTTCCGTTTTCGTAATATTTTTCCCAAAGTCCGTTTTCTTTTCCTGCTTTAAAATTTCCTTGATAAAAAACTTGTCCGTTTTCATAAAAAACTTTCCAAAGTCCCTCTTTAACACCGTTTTGGAAATATCCTTTTTTCCAAACTTCGCCGGTAGGATACCAATAAGTCCACAAGCCGTGCATTTTACCTTTTTCGTACATTCCGGAATTTCCTTTTAGTGCAATTCGCTTTCCAAGAACTGAATCTGTTTGAAAATAAGACCATTTTCCGTGCATTGTGTCGTTGCGAAAATGTCCTTCTATGTCCGGCAGACCGTCCGGCAAATACCATTTTGCCTCTCCGTTTTTAAGATTGTTTTTATAATTTATTTCAGATTCCGGTTTTCCGTTTGTGAAGTATCTTATGTGTAAGCCTTCTTTTTTGCCGAACTTGTAGCTTCCGATAATATCAATTTTTCCGGACTTATAATAATATGTCCATTCACCGTCTTTTTCACCGTTTAAAAGTGTGCCTTCCATTTCTTTTGTTTTTCCGGGATACCAAGCAATATTTTTACCGTTTTCATAATTAAGTTCACTTTCCAAATCTCCTGTTTTGTAATATGTAAGCCATTTTCCTGTTTTTTTGTTCTTCTTATAAGTTCCTTTGCGGAATATTTTACCGGTTTTAAAATAAGTTATCCACACAGAATCTTTTTTGCCGTTTTTGTACAATCCCTCTTTGTGTTTTTCACCTGTTTCAAAATACGAAATATACTTTCCGTTTCCGTTTTCTATAAGAGTATCGCCTTGGGCGGTGATGTATAATTTAAGATAGGGCTTGTCGGCTTTATATTCGGTAACGGATTTTACCTCTTCGTTAAGATAATATTCCGTCCAAGTACTGTCTTTTTTGCCTTTTTTATAAAAACCTTCTTTTGATAATGTTCCGGACAGATACCATTCTTTGTATTCTTTTTCTTGAAAACCGGCATAAAAATATCCTTCGTTTTGTTTGTTTCCGTTTTCGTAGAAATAAGTTAAACGTCCGTTTATCATTCCGTTGTAGAATTCGGTTTCTTGTATTAATTTTTCTTTTTCATTATAATATTTCCACAAACCTTGTTCATAACCGTTTTCTAATTTTCCTTCTGCTGTTTTTGTACTGTCTTTTCGTTTATAGACAACGTATTTCTGTGAAAACGAAACGGTTTGAAAAATAAATACCGTCAGTAAAACAAATATAATTTTTTTCATAAATATCATTGTAATATTTTAATTAAGGTCTTCGACCTGTTTAATGTTGCTTACGCACTTGTGCAAATATCTGTAGATTAGCTTATTATAAGTAAATAAATGTGTGAAAACTTTTGTAAGGATACTTATTAGCGATTTTGTCTTGTTAAAAAGATATAAGACCTTAATTTTATCGGCTTGCCAAATTGCTTGGTTTTGCAAATACTTGTGTCCAGTATTCGCCTTTTGTTGCAACCCCCATTTCCGTAAATTGTTTGTTCATAATATTTTTGCAATGTCCCGTACTTTTCAACCAGCCTTCAATTACGTCTTTTTCGGAAGAATATCCCATTGCGATATTTTCGCCGTAAGTATTCCACGAATATCCTGTTCTTTCTATTCTGTCTCCGGCGGAAGAGCCGTCTTTGCCGGTATGGTCGAAATAATTTTTTTCGTACATATCGTTGCTGTGATTTTGTGCAGCTTCTTCCAATTGTGAGTTCCATTTGACTTCATCGACAGGCGGATAGTATTCATCTCCGCAGTTACAACCGGTAGTGCGAGCTTGGTTTACCAAGTTCAACAGTTCATTTTGAGTTGGGTCTTCCGGCGCATCTTTATAATTATCATCATCTTTTTCGCAACTCGATAAAATCACGATAAAAAGTATTATTACCCAAAAATGTAGTTTTTTCATTTGTATATAAATTAAATGATTAATAATTAGTTAATTATATTAATTGTGTTTTTGTGGAGGAATATTAAATCTCTTTATAAGGGTTTCATATTTTTAAAAATAAAATTTGTTTAATTGAAATATACGGAAACAAATTTAAAAAAGATTTTTACTTTTGTAAAATAATGTTTTAATTATAGTTCTTGTTGAAACTCTAAATATTTGATTTACAGCAATAAGGCTTTTAAAATATCTTTTATTGATTCTTATTAAATGAGCGTATTTGCAATTTTTACCGTATTAATGGCATTATCGGCTGTTTTTGGTTTTATTAATATAAAATTTTTGAAACTTCCTCCGACTATCGGATTGATGATTATTTCCATTGTCTTTACAGTCGGTTTGACAATAGCAGGTAAGTTTTACAGTCCGATAAACGAACTTGGGGTTACATTTATTTCAAATATTGATTTTGAAAGAATACTTTTAGATATAATGCTTAGTTTTTTGTTGTTTGCCGGAGCTTTACATACCGATTGGACTAAATTAAAATCGCAAAAAGGTCCGATAATGATAATTTCGACATTCGGCGTACTTGTATCAACTTTTATTGTAGGAACTTTATTTTATTATTTGGCGATATTTTTATCACTTCCCGTTGATTATATTTATTGTTTACTTTTCGGAGCGTTAATTTCGCCCACAGACCCTATTGCCGTGCTTGGTATCCTTAAAGATGCGAAAGCACCGAAAAAACTTGAAATTAAAATTGTCGGTGAATCACTTTTTAACGACGGAATTGGTGTTGTAATTTTCTTGTCTTTGTTTCACATTGCGGATTTTGGGGTTGAAAATACTCATGTTTCGGATATCGCATTACTTTTTGTAAAAGAAGTTATAGGCGGTTTGCTGGCAGGTGGATTTTTCGGGTTTATTGCATATCGAATGCTAAAAGCAATCGACCATTATGAAACTGAAGTAATTATAACTATTGCCTTAGTAACAGTTAGTTATGTTGTCGCACAATATTTTCACCTTTCCGGACCGCTTGCGGTTGTAGTTGCCGGCTTATTTATCGGAAACAAAGCAAGAGATACTGCACTTTCGGACGAAACCGAAAAATATATGGATAAATTTTGGGAACTTATAGATGTTGTTCTGAATGCTATATTATTTGTCCTTATAGGTCTGGAAATTATGATACTTCCTTTTGATTGGACTTATACTTTAATCGGAATTTTGGCGATACCTCTTGTTTTATTATCACGATTTGCCGTGCTTTCATTGCCGTTGCGATTCTTTAAAAAACGTTTGGAACTTGTACCGTTTACAGGTATCATAATGACTTGGGGAGGTTTGCGTGGTGGAATTTCGATAGCTTTGGCTCTATCTTTGGCAGAAGGCGAATTTAGAGATATTATTCTTATAACAACATATATTATTGTTGTTTTTTCGATAATTGTTCAAGGACTTTCTTTAAAACCATTGATACAAAAATCGAAAAATAAGATGATGAAATGATACAGTACTACAATATGAAAATTTAAATTAATTTATTAATAATTAACAGATTGCATCTTAATAAGATTAAAATTTGAAAACTAAAGTATTAAAATTCGGAGGAGGGGTACTTACCGGCATCGAAAGAATCGGGAAAGTGGTAACTGCCGTGCAATCTTATAAAGATACGCAGGTTTTTGTTGTTGTGTCTGCTTTTTTCGGGATTACAGACAAGTTGCAAGAGGTAATTACGAATTTTAAAAGAGGGGAAGATATATTTATAAATATCACAAATATCGAAAAAATATGTTATTCATATATTCCGGCTAACAGTTTTGACAGAAGTTTTTTTAATAATACTTTCAAACTTGTGGCAAAAGATTTCAGGAAGTTAAAAAGTATATTTTCCGAAGGGAAATCGGTATTGTCCGTATCGGAAGAGTGTTATGTTTTAAGTTTCGGGGAACGTATAAGTGCTATTGTTCTTTGCGAAGTCCTGAAAAGTTACAAACTTGATTTTGAAGTTTTGTATCCCGAAAAATACGGATTTTATTGTGAAGATGACAGCTTTAATGCTGATATTAATATCGAAAAAAGTCGAAAATCCATTCTTCCGAAAATAGAAGAAGATACAAATTATGTAATGCCGGGATTTTATGCAATTTCCGAGCAAAACGAAATAAATGTTCTCGGCAGGGGAGGTACGGATTATTCAGCTTCTGCTCTTGCCGCTTGTTTGCGAAGTGAAACTATGGATATTTGGAAAGATGTGGACGGTTTCAGAACTGCCGACCCTCAAATAATAGAAAATACTCAAAAAATAGATTTTTTAAGTTACGATGAGGCTGCCGAATTATCTTATTTTGGAGCTACTATTTTGCATCATCAAACGGTTGTACCTTTGCATAAATTAAAAATATCGATTCAGATTTTTAATATCCATGATGCAGGTAAAAAAAACTTACCCGGAACAACTATTAACGGAAACACTAAAATACACAAAAGATTAATTAAAAGTCTGACTTCGAGCAATGATTTTACTGTTCTGAAAATAACAGGAGCACAGCTCGGAGCTAAAAAAGGAGTTTTTGCGACTATAACTAAAGCTTTGAGCAGAAATAAAATAAACATTAAATTAGTTGTTTCCGGACAAACGGAAATAAATTTTTTGCTTTCGGCTGCCGATATTGATAAAGCTGCTGAAATATGTTCTCTCGTTGATATTCCTTCCATTGAAAGGGTCAGTACCGTAAAAGATGTTTCTTTAATTGCTTTAATCGGTGAAGGTTTGGTGAAAAATTACGGAGTAGGTTCTAAAATTTTCGCATCGCTTGCTTCTCAAAAAATTAATACAAGTATGATTTCTTTCGGAGCTTCTAACGTTGCAATTTATTTTCTTGTAAAAAAAGAAGATAAGTTGAAAGCACTCAATGTTTTACATAAAGATATTGTAGAGAAAGGAATTTTGGAAAATTAAACTGTTGTATAATCAGGGTTTCACTTAAAATGAAACCCTGATTAATTTTTGAGTGATTAATTCCATCGGTTTTAAAAATTTTCACTTTTGATTTGCATAAAAGATTTCGGGTGCAAACAAGCCGGACAATTTTCCAATGCTTTTTCCGATTGATAAACATATCCGCAGTTTATACATTCCCACCAAACTTTGCCGTCTTTGATAAAAACTTTGTCTTCCGAAATATTTTGCAATAATTTTAGATATTTTCTTTCGTGTTCGGCTTCCACTTTTGCTATCATTTTGAAAGCAACGGAAATTTCCGAAAAACCTTCTTCTTTTGCAATTTTTGCAAATTCCGGATAAAGTACCGTCCATTCTTCGTTTTCTCCTTCGGCTGCGGCTTTCAGATTTTCTTTTGTTGTTCCGATGATTCCTGCCGGATAGCTTGCTGTGATTTCCGTTTCGCCGCCTTCCAAGAATTTAAAGAAACGTTTTGCGTGTTCTTTTTCCTGATTTGCAGTTTCTTGAAAAATTCGAGATATTTGTACATACCCCTCCTTCTTTGCTTGACTTGCAAAAAACTCATAACGGTTTCTTGCTTGCGACTCCCCCGCAAAAGACTTTAACAAATTTTGCTCTGTCTTTGTTCCTTTTAATGATTTATTCATAATTTTTATTTTATGATAATTAATAATAATTTATTTATTCGGGGTACGACTCTAAGTCGCACCCCGAATACTTTATCTGAAAATTTGAAAACTTCCGGATTCTTTATATTCCTTATCGTCTTTCCCTTTGGCTTTCACCGTAAAAAAATAAGTTCCCGGTGAGGCAAGAAAACCCGTAACCGGCATTTTTCCGTCCCAACCGGTTGTGGTTGCTTCTTCCGTATCCTCTGTTTGATAGACTTTTGCACCCCAACGAGTATAAATCGTAAATTTGAATTTTTCCATCGAACGTGCATCTTTTAATACAAAAAAGTCATTTCTGCCATCGCCGTTCGGCGTAAAAACATTTACGGAAATATCAAGACTCGAAGGTTCTACTTTTATGTCAAGTTCAAGAGTATCGGTATCTTCACAACCGGTGTCGTCCAAAGCTGTAAGTATTACGGTGTATTTTCCCTTTTCGGGATAATGATGTTCAGCTGTTTGTGTAGTTTGATTGTCTTTTCTTTTTCCGAAATCCCATTCGTAATTTGTAACCCAATCTGTTTCGCAAGTAAAAGTAACATCGAGCGGAGCATTGCCCGAACTCGGATTTGCTTTAATTTCCGGTTTGGTAACTATCACCTCGATAGTAGTATCTTGCGGACAATTCCAATTATTTCTAATATGATATGAATATTCATTTTTATCGTATTTTTCCGGATTGACAATCGTAAGTCCGATAATTGAATCTTCGGAAGCCTTTGCCGACGTGGGACGTATAGACCTCCCGTTCCAGTATGTATATAGCGGATATGTAACAGTATCGACAAATTCCCACATCGGCGGTTCGGCTTCTTCCGAAAATGAAATACTCCACGCTTCGATAAAACCTGTATTTGTCGGTGTATCGTCCGAAACTTCAATTTGCCATACTCCGTTAAGCGGACAGCCGTTCAGCAAAGAAAAATCTTCGTGCGATTTGTATGCTTCCGCCGGCAAAGGCGACTCTATCACGTTGAGCATTGTTTCTTTTGCGTCCGGAGTCCAATAATATTGATATGTAATTCCGACTGCTCCGGTATCTGCTTCAATAGGCTCGCCGAAAGTGGAATGGTTGCCGACCGTATAATGTTTCAAAATCATTTCCTTACCGGACGGACAAATTATTTTTACTTGCAAATTTCCCATATCGGAATGCTCGATTTTCAGACCGACCGAATCAATATCGCCGGCATTAAAAACGGCATCTTCAAGAAATTCATCGAATTTTAATTCCGAAGTATATATTGCGGTTTCCGAAATTTCAGCCGGAGGTGATTCCGTAACTTCGTAAATCGGTTCATCTTCCCATTTTTTGGGATATGCGTTTCCGGTAAGTTTCACGTCTCCGCCTATGCAAACGCCCTCTTGTTCTTCCGGAGTGTCGGTTTTTGTCTGCGAAAAATCAGGAGCTTTTGCTATCCGTATCGGGATAATTTTTTTCTTGCTTACACCTTCGTATCTGACAATTAATTCAACTCTATAACCACCGCCTTCGGAATAAAAATGCGTTACGGAATCTAAATCTTCGCCGGATTGCAAGTTTTCTTCGCCATCATCGAAATCCCAAAAATAATCGGCTCCGAATATTGTATCGGTTCCGTTTCTTGTCTCGACTTTAAATGTAATTACGGTATCTCGACAGGTACTCAAAGTATCGCCGTCTTGTTCGTAAAGCGGTTGTTTATCAGTAATTACTTTTATTGTAAACTGTCCGAAACCGGCAACCGGTATAAATATTATTATCAGAAATATTTTTAATTTATTCATATTAAAAAATAAGTTTTCATTTTTTATCTTAACGAAAAACGTTCAAAATTATAAAAAAAATTAAATTATTTCGGTTTTTATTTACCTTTGTCGTATGAATAAGGTCTTCAACCTATTTAATAGAAAAGAATAGTATTTATAATATATTGATAATATGATTGTTGTGTAAACGCATAAAAACTTACGTTATGTATAATCGCAAAAACTAAAAAATTGATAAATTTGCAAAATGATTAAAA
>JAOZMN010000231.1 GCA_029934265.1 Bacteroidales bacterium | reverse complement strand
ACTATATGATTGTTATACAAATATTGATGCGGAAAAACTTTTGTAATAGTACTTATTCATGTAAATAAAGGGTTTCGCTTGATGAAATGTATCCGCTCAAAATATTTTGGTAAAATTTAACTTTGCCAAAGTTAAGTAAATCAGTATCTACTTATTATCAAGATGTTATAATTTCTCAAAAAGAACTTTGGCAAAGTTTTATTCAATAGTCTCTTAAATTTTAAAATAATATGAAACAACAATTAATAACTTTCGGTTTAATTTCGATAATTGTCCTGATGCTTTTTTCTTGCACAAAAGAAAATCCGAAATTTGCCGAAAAAGAGCCGCTAAAAGCCGGTACATTTCGATATACGGTTGCTGTGTTATCGGCAGAAGATTTAAGCTATAAAACAACTTCCGGACTGGCAAACATAATTGTTTCCGTATTGATAAATGACAGCGTATATGTTGATACCACTGACATAAACGGCTATGCAATATTTAACAATGTTCCGAAAACTTACATTCCGGTTTCCATAAAAAGTGATGATTATTTCGGTGCGGAATTGCTTATAAACTTAAATATTTCGGATAGCATATCCGGTACGGAAATCGTAACAAATGTTACCACAAAAATTGCTTTACTGCCGATTAAAAGTGAAAAATCCGGAAAAATAAGCGGAAAAACAACCGCCGAACTCGATTTAACCAATAATGTTTCGGAAACGGCACCCTCCGGAATAAAAGTTTCGGCAAGAATACCGGCAAGTTCGTTGCAAAATTTCGTTGAACATCAAGGTTTCGGATATATTGAAGATGTTTTTTACAACAAAACCACTTTTTTTGCGGAAACAAATTCACAAGGAGAATATTCTTTGGAAATTCCTGCAATTCCGAACGGCTTGAAAATATTGCTTACAGCCGATGATTTCAGATATAATCAAATTCAGAGCAATTCTCAAACTATCGACAAAGTGTTTAAAGCCCCTGTTGATACGCTTATTATTTATTCGGATTTAAGTAAAATTTCAGATATAAAATATCGGTAAACAATGAAAAATATAATGACAATTTCAGATGATTTTATTGCTGTTTTGGAAAGTGAATTTAAAAAAAATGCAAACGAAAAAATAGCAGAGGGACAAAAAGCATACATGAAAAATAAATTTGAATTTTACGGAATAAAAAGTCCTGACAGACATAAAATTCAAAATCCTTTTCTTGTGAAAAATTTTTTACCTCCCAAAGAAAATTTAGAGAAAATCGTAAAAAAACTTTGGAATAAACCGCAAAGGGAATTTCAATATTTTACAATGGAACTTGTTTTGAAATACAAAAAACTTTTTGATAAAAAAGATATTGAACTATTTGAGTATATGGTTGTTAATAAATCATGGTGGGACAGTATCGACTTTATCGCACCCAAATTAATTTCAGAACAATTCAGACTTTTTCCGGAGCAAAGAGAGAAATATGTTAAAAAATGGCTTGCTTCCGGAAATATCTGGTTACAACGTTCAGCAATATTATTTCAACTTAAATACAAACAAGAAACCGATACCGATTTTTTATCTTATGTAATAAATTCGTTGCTTGGTTCGGACGAGTTTTTTATAAATAAGGCAATAGGTTGGATTTTAAGAGAATACGGAAAAACAAACCCGGCTTGGGTTGTGAATTTTGCCCAAAAAACCGATTTACATAAACTAAGCAGAAAAGAAGCATTACGATTAATTTTGCATAAATGAGTTCAGTCTAAAAAGTATATTTTTTCGCAATCAGACCCTTAGGGTTTTAATTAAAAGACTGTAAATTAAATATTTAGATTTATTAAATTTTGTTAAATCAAACCCTAAGGGTCTTTTATACTGAATTAATTCATGCCTCGAAAATTAGGAACTTCACTATGAAAGGTCAATTATAAATCACTGTAAACCAATACGTAACAAGTAAAAATATTAAGCCGGACGAAGGTCTGTAATTTAACAATAATATATGAATACAAATTATAAATTTCCTGATTATTTTCAAATAGATGAATTGCTTACCGATGAGCATAAAATAGTGCGAAGTGCTGTAAGAGCTTGGGTTGATAAAACTGTTTTGCCGATAATAGATCAAGCTAACCAAAAACATGAATTTCCAAAACATCTTGTAAAAGAAATGGGAGAACTTGGTGCTTTCGGACCGTATATTCCCGAAAAATACGGTTGTCCGGGACTTGACCAAATGTCTTACGGTTTGATAATGCAGGAATTGGAAAGAGGCGATTCAGCCATACGTTCGCTGGCTTCGGTACAATCTTCTTTGGTAATGTATCCGATTTACAAATTCGGGTCGGAAGAACAGCGACTTAAATTTTTACCGAAATTGGCAACCGGCGAGCTTATCGGAGCTTTCGGACTAACCGAGCCGAATTACGGCTCCGACCCCGGAAATATGATTACAAGAATTTCCGATAAAGGTGATTATTTTTTGCTGAACGGTGCTAAAATGTGGATTACAAATGCTCCGATTGCAGATGTCTGCATTGTTTGGGCAAAAGACGACAGCGGAATCGTGAAAGGAATAATTGTAGAAAAAGGAATGGAGGGTTTTTCTGCTCCGGAAACATTAAATAAATGGTCGCTGAGGGCTTCGCTTACCGGCGAATTAATTTTTGATAATGTAAAAATTCCGAAAGAAAATATATTGCCGAATATTAAAGGCTTAAAAGGACCGCTTACTTGTTTGAGTTCGGCAAGATACGGAATAGCATGGGGGGTTATAGGTGCGGCAATTGATTGTTATGCAACGGCTTTGCAATATTCAAAAGAACGAATACAATTCAGTAAGCCGATTGCAAGTTTTCAGCTTACTCAAAAAAAACTTGCAGAAATGCTGACCAAAATAACCAACGCCCAACTTATGGCGTGGCGACTCGGCAGTTTGCGGAACGAAGACCGTGTAACTCCGGCACAAATTTCGATGACAAAAAGGCATAATGTACAAATTGCTCTCGAAGTTGCGAGAGAATCACGACAAATTCTCGGTGCAATGGGAATTTCCGGCGATTATCCGATAATGAGACACATGATGAATTTGGAGTCAGTAATTACTTATGAGGGTACTCACGATATTCATTTGCTTATTACAGGCAACGATATTACCGGGATAAGTGCTTTCGGATAAAATTCAGACAACAAAAACTTAATCTTCATATTCAACTGTAATTTTAGTTCCGAAAGTTTTATCCGGCAGTTTAATTGCTTCTGTTATTACGCTTTTTTTACCGCCGTTTTCCACAAAAGACAAGGCTGCACGAATTTTCGGAGCCATATTTCCTTCACCGAATTTGCCTGCTTTTAAATAGTCTAACGCATCTTGACGATTCAGAAAATCAAGTTTCTTTTCGTTATGCTGTCTGTAATTTACGTACACATAATTTACGTCTGTCAAAATATAAAATTCGTCTGCTTTTATTTTTGATGCAAGCAAAGAAGATGCTCGGTCTTTATCTATAACAGCTTCTACGGGTCTGATTTGTTTTTCTGCATCAATATATACAGGGATTCCGCCACCACCGGTTGCTATAACTATATTTCCTTCGGTTACAAGTTTTTCTATTGCTTTTATATTAAAAATATTAATAGGTTTGGGAGATGCTACAACTCGTCTCCAGCCGGCTTCGACTTTCGGAGATGGTTTAAAAATCCAACCTTTTTCTTTTGTAAGTTCGTCTGCTTCTTTTTTCGTATATATTCTTCCTACTCTTTTAGTCGGATTTTCAAATGCTGTATCTTTATTATCTACAACGACTTGTGTAATTAAACTTATAACTTCTCGTTGTATTTTTTCTTCCATAAGAACATTCCGAAGAACTCTTTCTATCATATAGCCTATTCCTCCTTGCGAATCGGCAACACATACATCTAAAGGCATTTGTGGAATTTCATAAAGTTCCTCTCCGGCATCGTTTCTAAGCATTATATTTCCCACTTGCGGACCGTTTCCGTGCGTAATCACGATATTATAATCTTTAAGCATAAAAATAATATTACGAAGTGTATCGTAAGTATTTTTTTCTTGTTCTTCGATTGTTCCATTTTGCTCACTTCTTAAAAGTGCGTTACCGCCAAGTGCTATTACCGCTAATTTTTTTTTCATATATGAGAAATTTTTAAAATTTAAACTATAGAAGGTCTAAAAAAGACGCTTGCGGATTTCACTTATTTAAAAAAACAAAAAAGCAACTCATTATTTAAGATGCTTTTTTGTTTATAGTCTGAAAAAAAACTTATTCTTTGAAGAATTTATATCTTTGGTCTTTTATTTTACCTGCTTTTTTAAGTGCATCGAAAGCTTCTCTTTCGGCTCTGAATTTATTTGTACGTATAAGATTCATTTTATCTTGCGATACGTCTGTATCATCAGTAACTTCCGGATTTGTAATGGAAGTTACTTTTACAAGAAAAACTCCATTTTCTCCGATAATCGGTTCGGAAACTTTATCTTTTTCTAATTTAGTTGCGTTTGCAATAACGGCAAGCTCCAAGCCTACACCCGGAATCATAGATGATGAAAATGCTATATTCTTACCTTCTTTTGATTTTCCTGCTATTTCGTTTGCTATTGCATCAAAATCTTTACCGCCTGAAAGAGCTTCTTTAAGTTCTTTCGCTAATTTTTCACCTTTTTTCTCTTTTATCAGAATTGTTGTAATTTGGTCTTTTACTTGTTTTACCGGAGCAACTCCTTCTTCGTTTATTGAAGTAACAACGGCTATAACATATCTGTCGCTTCCCTCTCCGCAAGTAAGTACTTGTGAAACATTACCAAGTTCTGTTTTTTCATCGAATACCCATTTTAAAACCTGCTGTGCTACATCTAAGCCGGCAATTACATCAGTGGCAGGACTTAAACCTGTTGATGTTTTTTTGATGATTTTTTGTTTTTCTATTGATTCTTGAAATTTTGTAACATCTTCATTTTCTGCCGCAAATACATTAGCTTGGTTAAAATATTCCCTTTTAGTTTTCCCGGAAGAAGTAATATTTCGTCCTATTGTAGCTATTTTTACTTTTTGTGTTTTTTCACTCTGATAAGTTATTTCAATAATATGAAATCCAAATTGAGTTTCTACCAATTTAATATCACCTGTATTTCCATAAAAACAAGTATCACTAAACTCTTGTACCATTTGCCCTTCGGTAAATTTGTCTAACTCTCCTCCTTTATCTTTATTGCTGTCGTCTGCGGAATATTGTTTTGCAAGTGCTACAAAATCACCGCCGTCTTTTATTATATTTAATACGCTGTCAGCTAATGCTTTGGCTTTATCCGGAGTGTCCGT
>JAOZMN010000230.1 GCA_029934265.1 Bacteroidales bacterium | reverse complement strand
AAGTAAACGAATATTAAATTAGTAATAAAAAAAATATCCATGAAAAGTTTTTTTAAGTATATGTTTGCCGGAATGTTCGGAACATTTCTCGCATTGTCCATAATTGCGATACTTACTTTCGGAGTATTGATGTTTATGGTTTTTAAAGCAAGTAAAGATATAAATACCGAAGTTAAAGAAAAAACTATATTGCATATAAAATTCGATGACCCCATAACCGACAGGACTATGGCAAAACCGAATATCATGGCATTTTCCGTAGATACTAAAAACGGATTAAAAAAAATTATAAATGCCATAAAAAAAGCAAAAACAGACAAAAAAATTAAAGGTATTTATCTTGATTTGACAACCGTAGATGCCGGTCTTGCAACAATCGAGGAGCTTAGAAATACCTTTGCCGATTTCAAAACTTCCGGAAAATTCATAGTCACTCATGCCGATTATTTTACGCACAAATCTTATTATTTGGCAAGTGTTGCCGACAAATTGTATCTTACACCGGAAGGCGAAATTCAATTTACCGGTTTAAGTGCACAAATTATGCTTTATAAAAGTCTGCTCGAAAAAATCGGAATAGAACCTGAAATAATAAGACACGGAAAATTCAAAAGTGCAGTAGAACCTTTTATGCTTAATGAAATAAGCAATGCAAACAGAGAGCAAACTAAAACTTATATGAGTTCGATATGGGAAACAATGCTTCTCGGAATATCTGAAAGCAGAGGAATTGAAACAGATAAGCTTAATATGTATGCCGACAGTTTGCGTATAAACAGTGCGAAAAAATGTGTAGAATATAATTTTGCAGATTCTCTGCTGTATGCCGATCAAGTGATTGAGGAACTTAAAAAACTGGTAGGAATAGAAAATAAAGACAAATTAAACCTTATAGAACTTAAAAATTATGCCGGAGAAACAGATGATATTGATTTTGAATTAGAAATAACCGGAAATAAAATTGCGGTAATATATGCCACCGGTCAAATTATGCCCGGAGAGGGAGACGATGAAAAAATCGGTTCCGAGACTTTGTCAAAAGCAATTCGTAAAGCTCGCAAAGATACTACTATAAAGGCAATCGTATTAAGAATAAATTCACCGGGAGGCAGTGCTTTAGCATCGGAAGTAATTTGGCGTGAAACAGTACTTGCCCAAAAAGTAAAACCGCTTATCGTATCAATGGGAAATGTTGCCGCTTCAGGAGGATATTATATTGCTTGTTCGGCAGATACGATTGTGGCACAGCCCAATACAATAACCGGCTCTATCGGAGTTTTCGGATTAATGTTTAACGGAAAAAAATTATTGAATGATATAGGTGTAAATATAAGTACCGTAAATACAAATAAATACGCTGACATTATGAGTCCGCTCCGAAAAATGACATCTTACGAAAGAAATATCATACAAACAGGAGTTGAAGATATTTACGATACATTTATCGGTCATGTTGCAGAGGGTAGGGGAATGACCAAAGCTGAAATAGACAGTATCGGACAGGGACGAGTATGGAGCGGAAAAAATGCCAAAGAAATAGGTTTGGTCGATGTATTCGGTGGTTTGGAAACTGCAATTACAATAGCATCGGAAAAAGCCGGACTGACAGATTATAAAATTATAGATTATCCCGAAAAAGACGAATTTGATAAATTGTTTGAAGATTTTGCTTCAAACATAAAAGCTTCCGTAATGGAAGAAGAACTTGGCGTAGGATACAAATATTATAAACGCTTCAAAAGCGTAAAAAACATAAAAGGAATACAAGCAGGAATGCCGTATTTCATAGACATAGAATAAATGAACAGCATAAAAACAATTCTTTTATACCCGCTTGCCGTATTGTATGATATTGTAACTTCGGTAAGAAATTTTTTTTTTGATACCGGAATTTTAAAATCAAAACAATTTAAAATTTCGACAATTTCGGTAGGCAACATAACAGTTGGAGGAACAGGAAAAACTCCACATACAGAGTTACTTGTACGTTTGCTCAAAGACAAATATAAAACAGCGGTTCTCAGTCGTGGCTATAAACGATTGACGAAAGGTTTTTTTATTGCTGATAATCACGAAAAAACGTCGAAAATCGGGGACGAATCCAAACAGATTAAGGATAAATTTCCTGATATTACTGTTGCCGTATGCGAAAAAAGAACTCTTGGTGTTGAGGAAATATGTACCGGAAAAAAAGATACGGAAGTAATAATTCTTGATGACGCTTTTCAGCATCGTTATATTAATCCCGGCTTATCCATACTTTTGGTAGATTATAACAGACCTATATTTGAAGATAAAATTATGCCTGCCGGACAACTTCGAGAAAGTTCAAAGCAAATAAAAAGAGCAGATGTTATTATCGTTTCAAAAGTTCCCCCGAAAATAAAACCGATTGAACTTAATTTATTTGAAAAAAAATTAAAAATATCACAACTGCAAAAAATATTTTTCAGTACAATGAAATACAGTGATTTTAAACCTGTTTTCATTCGGAATTTTATGTTGATAGATAAGGAAATTTGTAAAAATGCAAATTATTATGTATTATTGTTTACCGGAATTGCAAATTCAACACCTTTAAAAAATCATATTTTAAAATTTACGAAAAATCTAACGGAATTAAATTTTGCCGACCATCATAATTATGATATTTCGACAATTCAAGAAATCGAAAATAAATTTAATTCGTTAGAGGCAGAAAATAAAATACTTCTGACAACCGAAAAAGATGCAGTTAAATTAAGAGAAATTGAAAATATTAAAACAAATATTAAAGAAAAAATGTTCTATATAGAAATAGAACCTGAAATTTTAAATAATAAGCAAGAAGAGTTTAACAAATTGATAATAAGCTATGTTAGAAAAAATAAGACAAACAACAGAATTTTTGCTCGATAAAATTACCAATAAACCCGAAATAGGAATAATACTCGGAACCGGCTTGGGTGGACTGACAACCGAAATTGAATCTGAATTTGAAATAGCTTACGAAAAAATACCGGATTTTCCGGTCTCGACAGTAAAAGGGCATTCCGGCAAACTTATATTCGGCAAACTTTCCGGAAGAAATATCGTAGCCATGCAAGGACGTTTTCATTATTATGAAGGTTATGATATGAAGGAAGTTACATTTCCTGTAAGGGTGATGAAACTGCTTGGTATCGAAAAAATAATAATTTCCAATGCAAGCGGAGCCGTCAATCCAGACTACAATATAGGTGATTTAATGATAATAACCGACCATATAAATATGTTTCCGGAAAATCCTTTAAGAGGAAAAAATTATGAAGAGTTCGGACCTCGATTTCCCGATATGAGCGAAACATATTCAAAAAAATTAATATTAAAAGCTGAAAAAATAGCGGCGGATAATAATATTGATGTCAGAAAGGGAATTTATGCCGGACTTTCCGGACCGACTTTTGAAACTCCGGCAGAATATAATTTTTTTCGCATAATCGGTTCAGACACAGTAGGAATGTCCACTGTACCTGAAGCAATAGTTGCACGACACATGAAAATACCGGTATTTGCAGTTTCGGTAATAACGGATAGCGGAGCACCCGGCAAAATAGTGGAAATATCTCACGAAGAAGTCCAAGCAATCGCCCGAAACGCCGAACCAAAACTTACAAAACTTATAAAAGAGTTGATAAAATAGCAATTTATAATATAGTTTTACCCCATATTGTTCATTGTAATCTGTTCATTGTGAAATTGCTTACCTGTCTATTGCCGCTGCCAGCGTAACGATACTGAATTTTGTATTTTCGACACGCAAAATTGTTTCGGCAAGAGAAATTAATGTTGCACCTGTTGTTATTACATCGTCTATCAATAAAATATGTTTATTTTTAAGATTTTCCGGATTTACGACTTTAAAAACCGAAGAGACATTTTTTTTGCGTTCTTCTTTTGATTTTCTTGTTTGAGTATCAGTAAAGATTGTTCGTATAACAGACTTTGTATCAACTTCCTTACAAAAAATTTCAGAAAAACCGTTTGCCAACATTTCACTTTGATTGTATCCCCTTATTTTCATTTTTTTCGGGTGCAAAGGAACAGGAATTATAATGTCGATATTTGAAAATTTGCCGGCGACAATTTCGCTTGCAAAAAGTTTTCCCATTTCAATACCTACCAACGGTTGGTTGTGGTATTTTAATTTATGTATTACAGATTGAAATTTACTTCCTTTTTCAAAATAAAAAAAAGATGAGGCATATTCCGGTTTCATATTTTCGTTAAACAAATTTGCAACAGGATTATCTTTTTTCTTATGAAAATCAGTACGTGGAATATCATACAGGCAGTTTAAACACAACGAAGTTTCAGCCTTTTGCAAATTGTTTTCGCAAGCAATACAAGTGCGAGGAAAAAGTAAACCGAAAAAATCGGATATAAAATTAAAAATGAGTTTTAGCATTTCTAAAAAAAGTTTTTATCTTTGTACATTATATATCTTTAATGTCAAATTTTAAACCAAAAATTACAGAAGTATAAATAATTATTGAAAAAATTAATAATAAATAAACATTATGAAGAAGATTAACATTGTTTTTATTGCATTTTTATCAGTTTTTTTCATGGCTTGTGGAGCCGTAGAGGAAAAACGAAGTGAAAAAGATACCGATTCCCAAGTTTCGGAAAATACAAATTCTGATAAAGAAGGTACCGTAGCCGAAAATACCGTAAAAGAAGTTCTTGAAAATGCAGGAACAGAAACTACGGACGATACCATTATCTATGAAGACAGTACGGAAAACAAAACTGAAATTGTTAAGGCAGAGGGTGAAGAAAAAAACGACAACTCAAAAGGAAGCGAAACCGTAATGAGTGAAAATGAAGACGGAACAGTATCTGCGGTTCCAAATTCCGAGTTAAAAAATACCGGAAAGAAAAAGAAAGCACACGTAAAGAAATTTTATGTAATAGCCGGAAGTTTTAAAGAAGTCGATAATGCTCATAAAAGTCGCAAATTTTACAGAGTTAAAGGATTTAAAGCAATAGTTCTATACAAATATAAAGGTTGGTACAGAGTAGCAACCGGAGCTTATGCCAACAGAGAGCTTGCCGAAAAAGCTATCGCAAAAGTAAGAGCAAAACAAGCAAACGACGTAAAAGGAAAAAAAGTAGCATATTGGTTGCTCTGGAGATAAATGATTGATTATTTATGATTGCAAATTTATTATTTTGCTTTCGCATAGTTGATAGCCTTCGCAAAACCGGTATAAATTTTACCAATGTTCGGTATAAGGTCTTTGACCACTAGTGTCCCATAAAAATTCAATAAAGTTCTTTGATTATACTGATATATAA
>JAOZMN010000229.1 GCA_029934265.1 Bacteroidales bacterium | reverse complement strand
AACGCAACAGGATAAGTTACAGTATCTTCTTTAAGATATTTTTCTTCGTATTTCGGGAAATTTGCAAATACCACACTTGTTTTACTTCTGAACAAATGCCATAATTCTTCCGAAATGTGAGGAGCAAAAGGCGAAAGTAAAACAGTAAGCGGTTTAAGAATTTCAATTTTATTGCATTTGAGAGCCGAAAGTTCGTTTACGCAAATCATAAAAGCACTTACACAAGTGTTAAATGAATATCTTTCAATATCTGCGGAAATTTGTTTTATTGCTTTGTGCAAGGATTTAAGCTCATCTTTATTTGCCGGTTTTTCGGATAAACTGACATTGTTTTCTTCATTGCGAAATAATCGCCAAAGTTTTCTGAGAAATTTATGAACACCTTCTATTCCGTTGGTATCCCAAGGTTTTGATTGTTCCAAAGGTCCGAGAAACATTTCATAAAGTCGTAATGTATCTGCTCCGTATTGTTCAACAATATCATCAGGATTTACAACATTATACATCGACTTAGACATTTTTTCGACAGCATTTCCGCATTTATAATCACCGTTTTCGTTTACGATAAAATCGGCATTTACATATTCTTCTTGCCAATTTTTAAATTTTTCGATATTCAAAATATCATTTTCGACAATATTTATATCAACGTGTAATTCAGTAGTTTCGTAGTTGTTTTTTTTCTCGAAAGTAACAAATGTATTTGTGTTTTTTACTCTGTAAACAAAACTTGAACGTCCTTGTATCATTCCTTGATTTACAAGTTTTTTAAAAGGTTCGTCTTTTACGGTTAGTCCTAAGTCGAATAAAAATTTGTTCCAAAAACGTGCATATATAAGGTGTCCGACGGCGTGTTCAGTTCCTCCGATATATAAATCGACATCTTGCCAATATTCAACAGCTTCTTTCGAGACAAGTTCTTTCGTATTATTTGCGTCCATATATCGCAAATAATATGCAGAAGAACCTGCAAAACCGGGCATAGTGCTTAATTCGTAGGGGTGTCCGTCGGAAGTTTGCCAATTTTCGGCACGTCCCAAGGGCGGTTCTCCTGCTTCTGTCGGTTTGTATTGATCTATTGCCGGCAAAGTCAGCGGTAATTCGTTTTCCGGAATTGTGTATGCGGTTCCGTCTTTATAATAAACGGGAAACGGCTCGCCCCAGTAGCGTTGGCGACTGAAAATTGCATCTCGCAGTTTATAATTTACCTTTCTGTTACCGATTTCTTTAATTTCTATAATATCATTAATTTGAAGTATTGCTTCTTTTATTTCGTAACCATTTAATAGTTCGGAATTTATTAATTTTCCTTCTTTTCCGTCGTAAGAACTTTCCGAAATATCACCGCCGTCTATTACTTGTACGATGGGCAAATTAAAATGTTTGGCAAAAGCATAATCTCTGCTGTCGTGTGCCGGAACTGCCATAATTGCTCCCGTTCCGTAGCCTGCAAGCACATAGTCGCTTACCCATATAGGAATTTCTTTCTCTGTAAAAGGATTTATTGCATAACTACCTGTAAATACGCCGGATACAGTTTTAGTATCGGAAATTCGTTCTCTTTCTGTGCGTTTTTTGGTTTGATAAACATACTCATCTACGGTTTCCGTATTTGCAAGAGTGGTAAGTTTGTCCACAAGCTCACTTTCCGGTGCTATTACCATAAAAGTAGAGCCGAAAACTGTATCCGGTCGGGTTGTAAAAACTTGTATTTTTACAGCCATATCCTTTACGGGAAAAAATAATTCCGCACCTTCGGAACGTCCTATCCAATTTTTTTGCACTTCTTTTAAGGAATGACTCCATTCAATATCTTTTAATCCGTTAAGTAAACGCTCGCAATATGCGGTTACTCTTAAACTCCATTGCATCATATCTTTACGAACAACAGGATAACCCCCTCTGACGGAAAGTCCGTCTTTTACTTCATCGTTGGCAAGTACGGTTCCGAGTTCGGCACACCAATTTACTTGTGTTTTGGCTCGATATGCCAGCCGATAGCTCATTAAAATTTCCTGTTTTTCTTCTTCTTCCATTCCTTTCCAAACCGGCGAAGTAAATTTAGGAACATCGGAGCAAGCGGCTTTTATATTAACATTTCCGTTTTGTTCAAACTCGGAAATAAGTTTTTCTATCGGTTCGGCTTTTTGAGTATCGTTATCGAAATAATGAGAAAATAATTTTATGAAAACCCACTGTGTCCATTTATAATAATCGGGATCGGAAGTTTTTACGGTTCTGTCCCAATCGTATGAAAGTCCAAGTTTATTTAATTGTTCTACATATCGTTTTGCATTTATTTCGGTTGTTTTTGCGGGGTGCTGTCCTGTTTGTACGGCATATTGTTCGGCAGGTAATCCGAAAGAATCAAACCCCATCGGGTGCAAGACGTTATATCCGTTTAGCCGTTTGTATCTGCTGTAAATATCGGAAGCTATGTATCCCAACGGGTGTCCTACGTGAAGTCCCGCACCGGAAGGGTAGGGGAACATATCCAAAACGTAAAATTTGGGTTTTTCTTTATCTATTTCGACTTTGTAAGTATTGTTTTCTTTCCAATACTCTTGCCATTTTTTTTCTATTTCGGTGAAATTATATTCCATTATATTAATTTGTGAAGTTTATTTTTTGCAAAAGTATAAAAGATAAAAGATAAAAACTAAAAGTACCGGTTAAAAAGCGATATATTTTCCTGAATATTTATATCCTTTACTTATAACGAAACCTATTGCCAAGTTTACTCTGTGATTAATATTTTTAAATGTTTTAAAATCAGAGTATTCATAATTTATTTTGAATAAAAAATCCGAACTTATAAAATAGTACCCTATTTCGGGAGAAAAAATAAATTCTCGAACTTTTTTATTGCTTCCTTTATAATTCCCGAAACGGAAAGATTCTTTTGCTCCGAACAGTAAACCGGATTCTTTGCGTTGCTTTTGCTTAAACGAAATATGTTTATGTAAACCGGCATATAATAAATTTGTATGTTCTCTGTATCTGAAAATTAAATTTTCCTCTTCTTTTATAAATACTTTTTTTCTGTAAGGGCGGACGAGGTAGCCGGCGGTTAAGTCAAATTTATATTTACTTTCATAAGCTCCGTAGTCAATTCCGAGCAAAAAATCTTTTTTATTGAAATTCATCGGTAATGATACTGCAAATTTATTAAAATAAGGTTTTCCGTTGTTTCTTTTATTCGATTTACTGATAAGTTTACCTATTTCTTGTCTGTCATTCGTCTCTGCAATAGTAATTGTAGAAATATTATTTTTGTCGCCCTTTCCAATTTCCGCTCCTTTTTCCAAAAGATATTCTACCACTTCTTTATGTCCGTTTTGAACGGCAAGGTCTAATGCCGAAAAACCGTCAAAATTGTGTTCGTTTAATTTAGCTTCTTTTCCCGTTAATATTTTCACTGTTTTAAGATGTCCTTTTTGCGAAGCTGACATTAAAGCGGTATAGCCGAGTTCATCTTTGGTATTAACATCGACTTCTTTTTCAAATAATACTTCAATAATTTCATTATCACCAAAATAAGAAGCAACTTGCAAAGCATCACCTTTGTTTCCTTTTATTGAAATATCGGCACCGTTTTCGCATAAGATTTCCGCCATTTTCGGATAGCCGTAGTAAG
This sequence comes from Bacteroidales bacterium, assembly GCA_029934265.1. Classification (GTDB taxonomy): domain Bacteria; phylum Bacteroidota; class Bacteroidia; order Bacteroidales; family JAADGE01; genus JAOZMN01. Next base: position 1,712 of record JAOZMN010000229.1, on the reverse strand, counting down.
CGGTATAAATTAAAGGTGTGTTTTTTTTATTGTCCTGTGTGTTTATATCGGCTTTGTAAGAAAGTAGAAGTTCGACAATTTCGACATTGTTTTTTTTCGCAGCCGCCATAAGTGCGGTAGTTTTATTGGAGTTCGGAATTTTATTTACATCGGCTCCGTTTTTAAGCAGAAGATTTGTTATGTAATAATTTCCTGTTTCGGCGGCATACATTAAAGGTGTAACTCCTTCAAAACTTTCAGAATTGGGATTACTGCCGGATTTTAACAAATAAAATACTTTTTTTTCGTCTTTATCAATTATTGCGTTTATCAAATCCGTGTCTATTTCTTGTGCCGTTAAAAGATAATTAGATCCAAGTATCATTATTATTAAAAAAATTGAATGTTTCATACGAATAAATTTAGTTTAATTTTGTAACAAATTTATAAAAATTAACTTCTTTACAAACAAAAATTGATATTGATTATTTATTTTCAGAAAAATAATGTTTTTGAAACAAAATCGGAAAAATATCGTATATGAATATGTACGGTGTTGTCTAATTGCACAAATATTGGACTAAAATATTTTTTTATGATTAGTGAAACAACTGTTAATTAGATAGTTTTATTATTAATTCTAAAAAATGTTAATAATTTTATTGCTTTATAAAACTTTTTTATTTTACTTTGTCTGCTAACCAAAATTATTTATTCGTTTCCGGCAAAATGAGAATAATAAACACATTACTTGTTATTTTAATTTTTGCATTTACGGGATTTGCACAACAAGACCCGCAATTTGCTCATAATACGCACAATCTGGTTTTCACTAATCCCGGAGCCTCCGGAATGATGATAAGCAAAGATGAAGTGTGCATAACTATTCTTAATAACAGGAAGTGGGTAGGTTTGGACGGAGCACCCGTAACTACCATCGCAACGATACATAAATACGTAAAAATTGCAGGAATAAAAGGAGGAGTAGGATTGTCGATTTTAGACGACAGACTCGGATTTCAAAAGAATTTTCAAGCAAAACTTGCATATTCGTATCACAAAGATATAAAAAACGGAAAACTCGGAATAGGTATTGATGCCGGAATAGTTAATAAAGACTTAAAAGCAAGTTGGGTGCCTCCGGAAACAAGTGCAGAAGATGATGCAATGATACCGAGTGCGGAAGCACGAAAAATTGTTTTTGATTTGGGTGTAGGAGTGTTTTATACACAAGACAAAATATTTGCCGGATTTTCGGTTTCGCATATCAATCAACCGCAAGTGAAGTTTCCGTTAAATGAAACGGCACTATTTTTGCGAAGACATTATTACTTTACAACCGGCTACCGTATGAGATTAGGCAGTACTCCTCTGGAATTAAAGCCGTCGGTTCATCTTAAATTCGACGGAACTAAATTACAGCATAGTTATAATTTGACGGGATTGTACAATAAAAGATTTTGGTTGGGCGTTACTTATAGAAACAGGGAAGCATTTATTCCGATGGCAGGTATAAAATTATCGACAGGCTTAACCGTTGGTTATGCCTACGAGTTGTCTCTTACTAAGATGATTTCTTACAGTAAAGGTACTCACGAGGTAATGTTGGGATATTGTTTCGGGTTTTTTAGAGTTCCAAAGGATTATAAAGCCAAAGGAGTTCGGTATTTTTAATTTTTTTTTAATTGCAATAATAATCAGGTATTATGAAAAAATCAGTTTTATTTACATTA
>JAOZMN010000228.1 GCA_029934265.1 Bacteroidales bacterium | reverse complement strand
TGAAATACGAAGAAAAATATCTTAAAGAAGATACTGTAACTTATCCTGTTGCGTTCAATGGAAAAACACGTTTCAATATAGAAGTCGATACAAATTTATCAAAAGCCGAAATTGAAAAAATCATTCTTGCCGACCCGAAAACAAAATCAAGAATAGAGGAAAAAAAAGTAATAAAAGTAATAGTTGTACCAAAACGTATGGTAAACATTGTTATAAAATAATTGATGTCGTATAAAAATGGAGACTTTATCAGCAACTACAGCATTTATGTCGTAGCTGTTAATAAGGTTTCTATTAATTTATGCGACCAAATTATTTCATTTTTGTTACCTGACAACTCAATAACTCTTCCTGTTTGTTTCTCTATTAAAAATATGATTAATATCAATTAAATTTACCGGTTAATTTCCAAACTTCAGCCTTAAATATCATATTATAAGGCGTTTATGTCTTCAAAACAAAAGTTTTTTTAATTTAGATTTATTCTCTTCTATACTATTTTATTACTCTATTTCATATTTTTTTATTTAATTGGCACTTTAAAATAACAATAGTTCGTTAGCTTTTTGCCACGAATACACGAATAAATTGATTATCAACGAAATAAAGTATTTTGTAATCCTGCAAATATTTCACTGATAAACAGTCATTTGTACAATTAACGAACCATTATAGAACTCACATTGTGGAATTTAAGATTAAATACTAACACCAAAAAAAATAATTATAACTTATGTACTTATTTTTAGCTTATTACAAATTATAAACAGAATGAAAATAGAACAAACTGCTCAGTCCGGGACTTTTGAATCAAGCGATATTATGATATTAATAAAACCGGTAGAAATAAATTCAGGACGAATTATAGAATTAGATTCTACTGTAATACATCGTTATGGAAATGAAATAAAAAAAACGATAAACCTTATATTAGATGAATATCAAATAAATGATATAAATCTAATAGCAAAGGACAAAGGAGCACTTGAGCCAACCATAAAAGCAAGAACAGAAACTGCAATAAAAAGAGCGATAAAATCAATTAACAATTGACAATAAATAATATGTGTAAAATAAATATTGAATAAAAATATTAAAACAGACGAAGTCTGAAGACTGAACTTCACAACTTAAACAGATGAAAAGAAAAAGAAGAACAATGTTGTATATTCCGGGTAATAATCCTGCAATGTTACAACAAGGCGGAGTTTATGGAGCCGACAGTTTATTGCTCGATTTAGAAGACGCTGTTGCACTAAACCAAAAAGATGCAGCAAGAATCCTTGTTAAAAATATGCTTAGTTCAATTAATTTTTATGATTCCGAAGTTTGCGTTAGAGTAAATCATATAGATACACCTTTCGGACGTGAAGATTTAGAACAAATAGTTCCTTTACAGCCTGATGCAATACGTTTTCCGAAAACAGAATCGGCAAAAGACCTTGCCGAATTAATAAATATTATTGAAGATATTGAAACAAGACACGGATTACCACACGATAAAATGACTATCCATGCAATGATAGAAACAGCATTGGGGATTCAAAATGTTTTTGACATTGCAAAATATTCTAAACGTGTTGATGCTATTACGATAGGAGGGCAAGACCTTATTGCTGATATGAATATCTCAAATTCAAAAGACGGAGCAGGAATAGACCTTGCACGTAAAATGATAGTTATGGCAGCCAAAGCGAATAAAATTGATGCCATTGATACTGTATTTGTTGATATTGACGATGAAGAGGGTTTACGAAAAGAAACTGAATATTCTAAACAAATCGGTTTTTCCGGGAAAGCTGTAATAAATCCCAGACAAATAGACATAGTACATCAAGTTTATACTCCTACTGAAAGTGAAATACGAAAAGCATATCGAATTGTAAGAGAATTTAATATCAAAACAAAAGAAGGAATTGGAGTTTTTGCTGTGGACGGAAAAATGATTGACGCTCCCATAGTAGCAAGAGCACGGCATATACTAAGTTTAGTAAATATTGATTTTGAAAATATATAAGGTCTTATACCTCTTAATGTTGCTTCCGCACTTGTGCAAAACTTTATTAATTAGCAGGTTATAATTAAGTAAATGAGTAAAAAAATTGTATGGGGAGCTTAAAGTCTTGTCAGGCAAATTTAAAAATATTTTACAAAATGAAAAATTCAATAGGAAGAGACGTTCCTGAACATATAAAAGGTGTAGGTAAAATTTCAGCTTATGGAGGAGCTTGGACAAAATTAGAAAAAGGTTGGATGAACGAACTCACTGTTCCTCCTCCAAATAAAGCAAAACTTCCTCACCAAAAAAAAATGTGCCAAACACTTGAAGAGGCTATAATTAAAACAAATCCACAAAACGGAATGACCATTACTTTTCATCATCATATAAGAGAGGGTGATAATATTTTGGTACGTTCAATGCTTATACTTGCGAAACTTGGCATTAAAGATATTACTTTAGCATCTTCATCTTTAAACGAAGTTCACGACCCGATACTTCCTCTTTTAAAAGATAAGACGATTACCAAAATTTGGACTTCCGGACTTCGTGGTGAATTAGGCAAAGCAATTTCACACGGAATACTTGACAATCCGGTAGTTATACACTCACACGGGGGGAGAGCAAGAGATATTCATACAGGAAAAATACAAGTTGATTTAGCAATTATAGGAGCTTCTGCCGCTGATGAAGAAGGTAATGCTACCGGAACGCACGGCAAATCTGCTTTTGGTTCTATAGGATACGCACGAATTGATGCTCGATATGCAAAACAAGTTATCGTGGTAACAGATAATATTGTTGATTTTCCATGTGTGCCTGTAAGTATTGGTCAGAATTTTGTCGATTATGTTGTTGAGGTAGATTCTATCGGAGATGCGTCAAAAATTGCTACCGGTACTACTCGTATCACAAAATCTCCTATGGATTTACGAATTGCAAAAATAGCTTCCGATGTAATAGAACACTCCGGATTATTTAAGCAAAATTTTTCATTTCAAGTTGGAGCCGGTGGGGCTTCGCTTGCTGTTGCAAAATTCATCAGAGATAAAATGAAAAATAAGAATATCAAAGGCAGTTTTTTACTTGGAGGGGTTACTTCTTACGGTGTCCAAATGCTTAACGAAGGTCTGTTTCGTGCAATTTTTGATGTTCAATCTTTCGATGCCGAAGTTAGTTCTTCTTTATTAAATAATAAATATCATATCGAAATTCCGGCTGCATTATACGCCAATCCGTTTAACTGTGGTTGCATGACCAACAAACTTGATGTTGTTGTTCTCGGAGCTTTGGAAATAGATACGGATTTTAATGTAAACGTAATTACAGGCTCCGACGGTTTCATACAAGGAGCGTCAGGCGGACATAGCGATACCGCTTCCGGGGCCCAACTTACAATTATTGTTTGTCCTTCCTTTAGGGGAAGAATCCCGATAGTAAAAGAAAAAGTACATACGGTTGTTACTCCCGGAGAAACGGTGCATGTACTTGTAACAGAGCGAGGTATATGTGTAAACCCAAAATATCCGGATTTAGAAAATAATCTGAAAGAAGCCGGCTTAAACATCAAAAAAATAGAAGACTTACAAAAAGAAATAGAACAAATTGTAGGAAAACCGGAAAAAATTAAAACTTCAGATAGAATTGTAGCTTTAGTAGAATACAGAGACGGAACTATTATAGATGTAATAAAACAAGTTATGAGACCGGTATAAAAAGGGGGATTTTCGACAATTAGACCTTATGGTTTGAAGTAAATGTTTGTAAATAAGACATTTAGCTTTCTTAGTTTTTGTTAAATTAAACCCTAAGGGTCTTTTTATATCGAACTCAGTTATATAAATTACAGTTTACAAATTACAATGAACAATTGTTTGTTATCCATTGTAATTTGTAATTTGTTCATTGCAAAAAGATGTTATCTAAGATTTTATCGGCTCGTGATAAAAGGGCTTTTTTACGGCAATCAATATCCAAAGAAAATAAAGCTTCAATAAGTTTGACGCTCAATATTCCCGGCATAGCTAAATCTAACGAATTAATTACAAGTTTTTTCACTCAAATCTTATCTGAACTTCAAATATACCTCACTGCACACAGAATTTTTATCGACAAAAAAAAACAGATAAATACTATTGATGCTGCAGGTAATTTTTTTCTTGTTCCGCTTATTTGTAAAACCAAAGAAGTCGGAAAAACAAAATATTTAAAGAATTTGAAATTAATTACCGAAGAATTTGAAACAAGCCATAAGGTGGGGCGTTTTATTGACATCGACATAACAAATTTTGCAGGCGAAGCTGTAAGTTCAAGAAAAAATAAACTTTGTTTTTTTTGTAAAGAACAGCCGGCAATATATTGTATGCGAGATAAAAGACATAGTTTTGCTGAATTAAGAAATTATTTTTTATCAGAAATTAAAAAATATCTTAAAAGTATTCAAAAAAAAGAAACTATAAGAAAAATCAGCTCAACTGCCTTAAAATCCATTCTATATGAAGTTTCATTAAGTCCAAAACCCGGTCTTGTAGATTTTGAAAGTTCAGGTTCGCATACCGATATGAATTATTATACTTTTATTGATTCTTCGTCTGTATTATCATCTTTTTTTACACAAACAGCAACCGCAGGATACGAATTTTCGGACGACTTATCAAAAGCATTACCGGTAATAAGAACTATTGGATTAAAATCCGAAGAAAAAATGTTTGAAGCCACACATGGAGCAAATACTCAAAAAGGTTTAATATTTTTAATGGGCTTAACTGTTTTTTCTATTGCGTATATGGAAGCTCAAGAAATGAAAATTTGTAGTGAAAGTTTCAGTAAAATCACAAGTTCAATTTGTCATAATATCATTGATAATGAATTAGTAAACAATACTAACAGAAACTCTACGCATGGTGAAAAATGCTTTAGTAAATACGGAAATATTGCAGGAGGAGCAAGATTAGAAGCTCAAAATGGTTTCCCTACAGTAATAAAATTTGCTTTACCTGTTTTATCCGAAAATTTATTTTTAAATTCGATAAATAAAAAAGAAATTATAAATATAGCATTACAAAAAACTCTAATTGCAATAATTGCAAAAAATAATGATACAAATATTCTTTTCAGAGGAGGAGAAGGAATACTCAATGAATTACAAAACAGAGCAGAAAAAACGTTATATTCTGACAATTTCCATAGAGATTATGAAAAATTAACTGTTTTTTGTTCCAAAAACAATATTTCACCCGGAGGTTCTGCCGATTTACTTGCTATTACAATATTTTTAAGATCTTCGACTTATTTTATGGAGTAAGGTCTATGACCTTTTTATTGTTGCTTACGCACTTGTGTAAAATTAATATAAT
>JAOZMN010000606.1 GCA_029934265.1 Bacteroidales bacterium | reverse complement strand
TTCATAAAAACAGGCACTTGAACTACTTGTTGAACTATTTTTAAGGAAACTCAAGCCTCTTTTTTCATGAAATATAATAAGTATCAATATTTAAGTTTTCACACATCTATTTGCTAATAACTTACTAATTATGACAACTTTACACAAATACGTAAGCAACATTAAAAAAGTAAAATACCTTATGTTTTTAATTATATTTTTTTTGTCCGGTTTAAACGTATTCGGGCAGAAATATTCCGCAGATTTCTGTTCGCCGGTGAATTATCCGATTTTACTTTCGGGAAATTTTGCGGAATTGCGTCCGAATCATTTTCATTCGGGTATAGATATAAAGGTGAAGGGGGTAGGAGATGCACTTAACAGTGTCGAGAAAGGTTATGTTTCTCGAATAAAAATATCATCGCAAGGATACGGTAATGCTTTGTATATCACTCACCCGAACGGATATACAAGCGTATATGCTCACATGAATCGTTATAGTTCCAAAATAACGAATTTCATTAATGAATATCGAAAAAAAAATCCCGATTTTGAATTTACATATTATCCCGACAGTACAGAATTACCGGTTAAAAAAAGCGAAGTTATAGGATATTCCGGTAATACCGGACGTTCTTACGGTGCACATTTACATTTTGAAATACGTGAAACAAAAAAAGATATTCCTGTTAATCCGTTGTTATTTAATTTTGTCGTAAAAGATACACGTAAACCGAACTTTTATAATTTGAAAATAACAAAATTTGATAATTTAAGTCCGAAAGATACTAAATTAAAAAATGTTTTTCCTTTATCGAAAAGTTCCGAAGGGTACTATAAAACAAAACAAAAAATTACTCTTTGGGGAAATATCGGTTTTTCGGTGGAAGCAAAAGATTTTATGAACGGAAGCAATAATCGACTGGGAATTTTTTCGATGGAACTGCAAATCGACGGAAAAAAAGTTTATTATGATGAATTTAATAAATTTTCATTTTACGACTCTCGATATGTAAACAGTTTTATGGATTATGCCGAAAAAAAAATGTCAGGCAAGTATTTTCAAAGATGCTTTATTGAACCGGGAAATAAATTGACCATTTACAAAGACTGCATAAACTCGGGAATTATTAATTTTTCGGACAACAAAAAACATAAAGTTAAAATCATCATTAAAGATATTAAGGGTAATAAGTCCGAACTTAATTTTAATGTTCGTAGTAAGAAACCAAAAGCTAAAACTGATTTTAAAAATAATGATGAATTGTTTAAGTTTGATGTTGAAAATTATTTGGTTAAAAATAATATAAGACTTATAATCCCTGAATTTTCATTATACAAAGATATTTATTTCAGTTTTTCGAAAATACCTTCATCAAAATATATTTATTCTGATTTGTATAAAATACATAAATCGACAGTTCCTGTGCATAATTATATGATTTTGTCGATAAAGCCGAAAAATTTGCC
>JAOZMN010000227.1 GCA_029934265.1 Bacteroidales bacterium | reverse complement strand
GGCTTTGCCACATTAAATAGGTCGAAGACCTTAATTCCTGCTTCCGAAAATCGAACTGCCTACTCTTATCATTGTACTTCCGTTTTCAACTGCAATTTTATAATCGCCGGACATTCCTATCGACAATTCTTTAAAATAATCCTTATCCGAAAAAAAATCCGATTTTAATTCATCGAAACATTTTTTGATATAAGCAAATTCATCTGCAACTTGCTGTAAATTATCCGTATAAGTTGCCATGCCCATCAAGCCGTGAACTTCTGTGTTCTTAAGCTCTTTATATCTGTCGGAAGACAATATTTTTTTTATTTCTTCAAAATCAAAACCGAATTTTGTTTGTTCTTCCGCAATGTGTATTTGAAGTAAGCAAGGAATAACTCTTTTATTTTTAAGTCCTTCGCTGTTAATTTTCATAAGAAGTTTTTCCTTATCCACAGCATGTATTAAATTTACAAAAGGAGCAATAAATTTCACCTTGTTACTTTGCAGATGCCCTATAAAATGCCAATCAATGTCTTTTGGTAAACTTTCATATTTTTCGCAAAGGTCTTGAACTTTATTTTCACCGAAAATGCGTTGTCCGAATTTGTATGCTTCTAAAATATCCGAGTTCGGTTTGGTCTTGGAAACCGCTACCAGCTTGACTTTTTCCGGCAATTCCGCTGTTATGTTTTTAATATTTTCCGTAATCATAGATTTTTTAATTAGTTTAAATATTCATTTTATTTTGCAAAAGTAAGATTATTGTTCTTAATTTGTACTGATTTATTAACCTTTTTAAATATATTCTAATGAAAAAACTATTATTCGTATTTATCGCAGCAGTAAGCATGAGCTTTTTTATGATTTCTTGTGCAGGAGAAACTAAAACTGACGGAGAAGAAACTAACGCAGATTCAACAAAAACTGAAGTTGTAACTGAAACTCCGGCTGAAGTTGAAACGACTACTGAAGTAGTGGCTGATTCTACTAAAACAGAAGAATCTGATTCTACAAAAATTGACAGCTTAAAACAATAAGAGTATTTTTAATACTTTTTGATAAAACCGGTATCGTATCAAATACGATACCGGTTTTATTTATTTTAGAATTTTAAAATAAATAATTATATTTGTCGAAAAAACAATTATACCTTAACGACAATGGAAAACTATAAATTTGCAGGTATTGATATTGGCTCAAACGCCATTAGATTATTGATAAAAGACATCGTTCCGGGAGAAAGTTATAAAGATGCTTTTTTAAAAAAAGTCGCATACGTAAGATTGCCGTTACGACTTGGCGGTGATGTTTTTAAATACGGTAAAATTCGAGAAGAAAAAGCCGATGATTTTGTGAGAGCCATGAAAATATACAGAGATTTAATGGTCTTTTACGGAGTAGAAAAATTTCGAGCTTGTGCAACTTCGGCAACAAGAGGAGCCGCAAACAGCAAAGAAATAATCAAACGGGTAGGCGAAGAATCCGGAATAGTTATAGACATTATCGACGGTGTGGAAGAATCTATGCTCCTGTATGAAACAAATAAATACAACTTGCCTGAAGGGAAAATATTTTTGTCTGCCGACCTTGGCGGAGGAAGTTTGCAAATGACCCTGTTTAAAGGAGATGATTTGCTTTGGACACATTCTTATAAAATCGGAACAGTCCGAATGCTTAATAAAACAATCGACCCGAAAGAAGTTGATATGTTTAAAGACAAGATGCGAGAACTTAAAAAAAATTACGATGATATAAAAATTATAGGTTCCGGAGGCAATATCAATAAAATGAGCAAATTAGCAGGCGAAAAAACTATCGAACTTTCTGACATCAAGGAAATTATAGAAAAAATGGAACATTTATCCGTATCGGAAAGAATTAAAAAATACGAACTCAGACATGACAGAGCAGATGTAATAGTTCATGCCGCCAAAATTTATGAAACAACACTTGATTTATTGGACGTTAAAAAAATATATGTCCCCAAAATAGGACTTGCAGATGGCATTATCAGACAGCTGTATGAAAAAAATATTTCTAAGTGAAAGTGAAATTATAAACTATCCCAAAATACGAAGTCTTTTTTTACTTATTACGATTCAAAAAAAGACTGTAATAGTGGGCTATTTTAGCATTTTTTTGAAGAAGTAAGAAGTAAAAAAGCAAGTAGTTTGGGGTAGTTTATTTTTTCTTTTTCACTAATAACGGTTAAAAAATTCCTTGTTGAAAAAAGTAGCATTTCATACACTCGGTTGTAAATTAAATTTTTCGGAAACCTCCACTATTGCAAGGACTTTTTCGGAAAAGGGGTACGAAAGAGTAAAATTCGGTGAACCAGCCGATATTGTATTGTTGAATACTTGTTCGGTAACCGAAACCGCCGATAAAAAATGTCGGCAAGCAATAAAAAAAGCTAAAGCAAAATCCGAAAATACATTCATTGCCGTTACCGGCTGTTTTGCACAACTGCAAACCGAAAAAATTGCCAAAATTCCCGGCGTAGATATTGTTCTCGGTATAAAAGATAAATTTAAAATATTTGACCACATTAATAATTTTGAAAAACAAAAAACTTCTAATATTTATTCTTGCGAAATATCCGAAGTTTCGGAATTTGACGGAGCTTTTTCACTATCTGACAGAACACGCTCGTTTCTGAAAATTCAAGACGGTTGCGATTATCCGTGCGCTTACTGCACAATCCCCAAAGCAAGAGGAAAAAGCAGAAATACGACAATAAACGAAACCATAAAAAATGCCGAAAAAATAGCAGAAGCAGGAATAAAAGAAATTATACTTACAGGCGTAAATGTCGGTGATTTCGGACGCTCGACCGGTGAAAATTTTTTCGATTTAATAAAAGAACTCGATAAAGTTAAAGGAATTTCAAGATACCGAATTTCATCAATAGAGCCAAACCTTTTGACTGATGAAATTATAGAATTTACTTCAAAATACGAAAAATTTTTACCGCATTTTCACATACCTTTGCAATCAGGAAGCAATAAAATATTATCGTTGATGAAACGGCGATACAAAAAAGAACTTTTTGCCGAAAAAATCAATAAAATAAGAAAAACAATACCGCAAGCATTTATTGGAGTTGATGTAATTGTCGGTTTTCCCGGTGAAACAGACAATGATTTTCAAGAAACTTACAAATTTCTTGAAAATTCTGATATTTCATTTATTCACGTATTTTCTTATTCCGACCGTCCCGGTACAAAATCAATAAGTATGGAAGGAAAAATAAATCCTGCGGAAATAAAAAAACGAAGCAAAAAATTACACGAACTTTCCGAACAAAAACATTTTAAATTCTATAAAAGTAATATAGATACAATACAAAACGTTCTATACGAACAAAAAAAAGGAGATTTTATTTTCGGATTTACGGAAAATTATATAAAAGTACGAAGTAAATTTAATGAAAATTTAATAAATAAAATTAAAAATGTAAAAATCATTAGAATAACAGAAAAGCCAAAACTTTTTGCGGAAGTTTAAGGTCTTCGACCTATTTAATAGTGCTACACACTTGCTTAAGTTTTTATAAATTAGCTTATTATAAATAAGTAAAACGGTGTAATTCTCACCGCAGCTAAACTTTTGTAAGAGTACTTAACTTCAAAACACATTCACATGAAAAATTTTATAAAATCATTATTCATATTAATTTTCATTGTAAATTTTTCCGGATTTGCACAAACTCCGTCGCTTGCAATCGTAGAAGGCGGAAGTATTGAAATCGGCTCTTCGGATAAAGATTTTAAAGACGAGCAACCGGTTCATAAAGTTACGGTTTCGAGCTTTTATATTTCTCGTTACGAAATAAGTTACGATAATTATTCCGATTTTTGCAATTTTGCAGGAATGGAAGTTCCTAATGGAAAAAAATCTTATCCGGTTACCGGAATTTCGTGGGAAAATGCCGTAATGTATTGTAATTGGCTGAGTAACATTGAAATGCTTACAAGTTGCTATACCATAGAGCGTAAAGGAAATAAATTTATTGTAACTTGCGATTTTTCCGCCGCCGGATATAGACTGCCGACCGAAGCGGAATGGGAATATGCCGCCAAAGGAGGCGTAAGAAGTAAAGAATTTTTATTCAGTGGCAGTAATAATCCATTTGTAGTAGCATGGTTTGCCGAAAATTCAAAAAAGAAGCAACACAAATCCGGCGAATTAGAACCCAACGAACTTGGTATTTACGATATGACAGGTAATGTTTCGGAGTGGTGTTGGGACTTTTACGATAAAAATTATTATAAAACAAGTCCGATAAATAATCCAAAAGGTCAGAAAATAGGACAAAAACGAGTTTACAAAGGCGGTAACGGAAAAAACAAACTTATTTTCAGTAAAATTTCAAGACGTTTTTCAAAATTACCAACAGAAACAGACCCTGATATAGGTTTCAGAGTAGTCCGGAAAATGTAATAATAGTAAGAAATGAGCCTCTTACTAACCATTAAAGAGTTTGGTCTAAAAAGACCCTTAGGGTTTGATTTAACAAAACTTGACCAATTCAAATGTCTTATTTACAACCTGTTACTTAAAACCCTAAGGGTCTGATTTTGAAAAAATATACTTCTTAGACTGAACTCATTAAACCATTTATTTTAATATTCACAGTTTAAATTTTAAAAATGAAAAAAACTATCATTATTTTGTTTGCAGTATTTATTTCGGGACAGATATTTGCCCAGAAAGGTAAATATAAAGTTGAAAATGCAATTATAGAGTATGAGATGAACCTCATGGGGACTGTTACAAAAATACCTTTGTACATAAGTAATTACGGAGAAAAAGAATGTACCGAAGCTTCCATAAAAATGTTCGGAATGTCGAAAACTACTCGAAATCTGACTCTCGGCGATTTTGTTTATGTTTTGGATATGGAAGAAAAAAAAGGAACAAAAACTTCAATATCGGAAGTTGAAAAGAAAGATGTCTCAAAAGAAATTGATTTTGACAATCCGACAAAAGAACAAATTGAAAAATATAAATTAGAGAAGGTCGGGAAAGAAGATTTTCTAAATAAATCTTGTGATGTTTATACAGTAATATCGAACGAAAGTAACATAAAATTATGGGTTTGGAAAAATATTCCGCTCAAAACCGAAACTTCTTTAATGGGAATGACGGTAAAACTTGAAGCAGTTAGAGTTGATGAAAACCCGACATTCCCAAAAGGAATATTTGAAGTTCCCGCTGATTTTAAAATAACAGAAATAGAAGACGGTGAATAAATTCTCGGTTAAATTTCTGATAATTCGCTTCAGTTCTATCGGCGATATTGTACTCACGACACCGGTTATTCGCAATTTAAAAAAGCAAGTAGCCGGTGCTGAAGTGCATTTTCTTACAAAAAAACAATACGTCGAAATTGTAAAAAATAATCCTTATGTGGACAAGATTC
>JAOZMN010000605.1 GCA_029934265.1 Bacteroidales bacterium | reverse complement strand
AATCAGCAACTTTTTTGCATTTTGCGTTGTCAAAAATATATAAAATAATGATTAATAATTAAAATAATATCACAATGAAAAAACTATTTTTAAGTACAACTTTGATTTTATTTAGCTTTTTTGTTTTCGGACAAGGACATGAAATAAAAATCAAAATTCCACATCTGAAAAATGATACCGTAATACTAGGTCATCATCTTAATACTCAATTAATTCCCGATGATACACTTGTATTGAAAAAAGGTTCCGGTGTTTTTAAAGGAAAGAAAAACAAACCGGGCGGAATGTATTTTTTGTTTCTTCCCAATAAAAGTTATTTTGATTTTTTGCTTGACAAACAACAAAAATTTACAATAACAACCGATACTGTAGATTTTTTGAATAACAAAACTTATTTAAATTCAAAGGAAAACTCTGTATTTATTAAATATCAGCGGTTTTTGTCCGACAAAAGTAAAGAAGCAAAGAAATTAACGGACGCTTTGAAAAAAGATTCGACAAATTCAAAATTACGGAAGGAAGTTTCTGTTAAATATCAACAGATTAACAAAGATATGGATATTTATTTCGATAAAATTGTAAAAGAAAATCCGGATATGTTTTTTATTACTTTTTTGAAAGCAACAAAACAAGTAGATGTGCCGAAAAGTATTACCGACAGGCAAAAAAAATATTATTATTATAAAGAACATTTTTTTGATAACGTGGACATATCAGACCCTCGTCTTTTGCGAACGCCGATTTATGAGGAAAAAATAAATATGTTTTTAGACCAAGTAATTTCGCAACAATATGATTCAGTGATAATTGCTGTCGATTGGATGATTGAAAAATCAAGAACAAACGATGAGCTTTTTAGATATATGTTGGTGCATTTGTTCAATAAGTACGCCTCGAGCCAAATAATGACTTCTGAAAATGTATATGTTCATATTGCCGAAAAATATTACATAAAAGAAGCAAAATGGAGCAGTAAAGAATTTATTGACGATTTGAAAGAAAAAGTTCCGAAAAAGAAGGGGTGTTTAATCGGTGCAAAAGGACAAAATGTAAAATATCAAACTTTGCCTCCTGATTCGCTCAGTATTGATAAGTTGAAAAAGGAACTTGCTGAGTTTAAACGAAAAGGCAACGAAATTGACAGCTCTAAATCAGAGAAAAAAGTAAGATATGATGAAAAAGTACAACTGTTAAGTAATTATTATACAACATTTGCAGGTGAAAAAAATCTGCTTGACGGAAATCAAGAATATACTTTGATATGGTTTTTCAGTCCTCATTGCGGGCATTGCAAAACAGAAACTCCAAAATTTCACAAAAAATGGCAGGAAGAATTTAAAGGAACAGGTGTAAAAGTTGTTGCAATATATTTGAATGAAGATATTGAAAATTGGACGAAATTTTGTGATGATATAGGTAAATGGTATAAATTTGTTTTTGATTATCAAATTTACGA
>JAOZMN010000226.1:2039-5435 GCA_029934265.1 Bacteroidales bacterium | reverse complement strand
CAAGATGATTATGTTAAATTTATACGTTTTGCACAATACAAAATAAATAAAGTAGAACGAGGGGTTGTTGGAATTATTACAAGTCATGCTTTTTTAGACAATCCTACATTTCGGGGTATGCGACAAAGTTTAATGCGTGATTTTGACCAAATGTATTTTATTGATTTGCACGGAAATTCGCACAAAAAAGAAAAAACACCAGATGGAAAAACTGATAAAAATGTTTTTGATATAATGCAGGGTGTAGCAATATCAATATTTGTGAAAAATCCCAATAGTAAAAAACAAATTTTTTATACAGATTTTTGGGGAACACGAGAAGAAAAATTTGAGCAATGTTTAAACAATGATTTGCAATCTATTGAGTGGAAAAAAATAGAACCAAGCAAGCCATTTTATTTATTTAAACCACAAAATAAAGAATTAAAAGAAAAATATTTTAAATTTTGGAGTATTAAAGATATATTTAACATCAAGGGGACTGGTGTAATAACAAAACGAGACAAATTAAGTATTCATACCACTGAAAATGGAGCTTTGCAAGCAGCAAATGATATTTTAGATTTACCAAAAAATGATTTTTATAGAAAATATAATTTGCCAAAAGATGTAAGAGATTGGAAGTATGAATGGGCAAAGAAAGATATTGAAAATATCAAAGATAAAAAAAAATTGATTAAAAAAATAAATTATCGTCCTTATGATATTAGAAATATTGTTTATACAGGAAGCACAAAAGGTTTTATTGGATGGCCTGTTATGAAAGTTATGCAACACTTTATAAATAAAGAAAATTTGGGTTTAGTCTTCACCCGATTTGCATATAAAAAAGATTTAGATTACTCCTATACTTTTGTTTCAGATAAAATAATTGACATTAATTTATTACATATTCCAGGAACTGCTTCACTTGCTCCATTATATCTATATAATAACAACGATGCAAACGGGAACGGTTACTTATTTAAAGATGAAGAGAAAAAAGATAACTTTACAAAAGGATTTAGAGAGTTTATAAAAACAAAATATTCAAAAAAAGCGGTAAGCGAAGATGAAAAAAGAATATTGAAGGAGAAAATAAAACAAAAAGAACAGGCAATTAAAAATTTACAAAAAACTATTAAGACTTTTGAAACAACTGACGATAATGTAGATATTATAAAAAGTTTAAAAAATAATTTACAAGAAGTTAAAAAACAAATAAATATCTTAAATAAACAATTACAACAATCAGAAGTTACTACTTACTCACCTTCTCCGGAAGAAATTATTGGATATATTTATGCAATTTTGCATAGCAAAATGTTTACAAATACTTATGCTGAGTTTTTAAAAATTGACTTTCCACATATTCCATTTGTTGATAACCACAAAGATTTTATAAATTTATCAAAAGCAGGTTGGCAACTTATTCAAATTCATTTACAAAATAAAAATGTTGAAGGAAAAAAATATGAAAATATCGGTTTATATGGAGGTGCTGGAGATAATATTGTCGGAAAAATAGAACATAAAATAATAAAAGAAAATAATAAAGTTTACAATAGATTATACATTAATCAAACTCAATATTTTGAAAATGTTTCAGAAGAAATTTATAATTTTTATATTGGAGGTTACAAAGTGTTAAGCAAATACCTAAAATATAGAAAAAATAAAAAATTACAAATCAACGAAATAGAAAACATAGAAAACGTAGTTAGAATAATTTCTTATACAATTGAAGAAAAGAAAATAATTGACAAACTATTTATTCACTCACATTAATTGAAAAAAAACTTTAACATTTGCTTAGTTGTCAGTGGTTTGGTAGCTTGCCTTTTTGTTTTTTAGCAAGCTCAAAAAACAAAAAGGCAAGCTACCAAACCACCGCCACTAATAGCAGTTTCCGTAACAGCCGTGTCCACCATTATGCGGTTTGTGTTTTTTACGGCAACATTT
The DNA here is from genome assembly GCA_029934265.1 of Bacteroidales bacterium. Classification (GTDB taxonomy): domain Bacteria; phylum Bacteroidota; class Bacteroidia; order Bacteroidales; family JAADGE01; genus JAOZMN01. Next base: position 3,494 of record JAOZMN010000226.1, on the reverse strand, counting down.
TGCAAGTTTGTATTCAAGTTCGTCCAAACGGTTATTTTGTTCTTCGTTTATTCTTTTTTGTTTTTTCAGTCGTTTATTGGTTTTCTTTTTGTATGCTTTGAATTTATCGGAAAGCAGCGTCAGGTTTTCGGAAATTTGTTCTATTTGTGCTTCTTTGCTTACTATGTATTGTTGTAAGCTGTCGAATTGCAAATTTTGAACGGTATTTTCTGCTTGTAAGTTTGCAATTAAAGAGTCTTGTGTATTGTTGTATAAGTCCGCTAATTGTTTGTGTTCGTTTATAAGTGTAAAAAGCGTGTCTATTTGTGCATAAATAATTGTATTGTTTTTTGAAAAATCAAGTTGTAATGCGGAAATTAGGGAGTCTTGTGTATTGTTTTTAATATTAGTATTCAGTTTGTAATTATTGAAAATACCGGAAAGTGAATCGAGTTTTCGGTATTGCAAACTGTCGTTTTCGTATATTATGTAATATAATTCTTTTACAGCTCCTATAAGTACAGCCGTTAATTGGTCATAAGATACGTACAAAGTACCATCAGGACCGGTCTTTACGGCGCCGGATAAAATTTTTGCAATTTCTTGAGCAAGTACTCCCACTTCCTCTCTGTTGCTTTCTTCTTCTTGAACAGCGTCATAACCGTCAATCGCAACACTATCTACAAATGTATCAAGTAAAGTCGGGATTATTGTATCATCTTCTCCTCCGGTAACAGGTGCTTTTTGTTGCATATTCGGTGTAACTTCTCCATTTCTTGTTTCAACATTATTTTTCTTTAATTTGTAACTTACAGCATTCATTTGTAACACTTTGCCGAGTGACTTCGGTAAAGTCGTTATGTCTTCTTTTTTAGTAGAGTCCGACAAAACATAATTACCGGAAGCATAAACGACACCTCGACCTGTTACTCCAAATTTCATCATATATCGCCATCCATTTGAAAGATTAAATAATCCGTAGTTAAATGAATTATCGTTATAAGTAATGCTGAGAAATCCGACTTGTGATTCATCACTAATGGAATGAATAATAGACCCTCCGGGCGTCATTGCAAAACCTCCCAGTTTTAATTCGTTAAAACCGTAAGAATTTTTCTTGTAAAAATATGTTTTATCATTAGAAATATTTGAATGTATAACTAAACTGTTGGAAGTTTGTGCTGTACCGACATTAATATTTCCTCCTACATCTAAACTCATACTTGTAGAAATATTTCCGCCGGAGATAATATTTCCGTTAACAACATTCAGGTTTTTTATAATTTTTAAAGAGTTTCCAATTTTCACATCTCCAAATTCATCTAAGCTCAACTGCGAATATCCGGCACTTGCAAACAAAAACACGCTTACTGCAATAATAATGATTTTTTTCATAATTTCCAATAATTTTACGGTTAAAAACAAACATTCCATTTTCACCGAGTAAGGAGATGCCTTTTTCAATGAAATAGACGT
>JAOZMN010000226.1:0-2029 GCA_029934265.1 Bacteroidales bacterium | reverse complement strand
TAGGTTGTCGTTTTTGCAGGGTAGGTAAAATATTGCGGATAAATAGAAAGGCATCTTACGAGATGTTGTGAAGAATGACATTTTAATATCAGAAACAGGTGTTGTTTTTTACAGAAAGAAAAAATAAGCCGAGCTTCCTGAAACAAGTCCGACAAAAAAACCGACATGAACTTGCAGGGGAGTATGTGCGTTTAGGGAAAGTCTCACAAAGCCGATAACGGAAGCAAACAAAATTAATCCGATAACGGTGAAAAAACCGGAGATATTCATAATGTAAGTAAATACAATAAAATATGAAAGTAGTGCTCCTACACCGACCATGTGAACACTGATTTTCAGTTTAAAATTTATTATCAAAGATAAAAAAACTGATATTGAGGCAATTAATAAGAAAAGACCTACGGAACGAGGTATAGAAATATGCGGAATGCTGTTTATTAAAACATATGCGACAATCAGAAAGCTGCCGGTTATTAACATGGGGAAAAAACGTTCCTTTCGGTCTTCAAGAGTCAGTTTATTTATAATACGAAGATTGACCATTAGAACAACCGAAAGTGCCGGTAATACAAATGTTGTCAGAAAAACTATGAAATAAATTATATTTTTAATTGCGGTAGGATAAAGACTTATATATGTCGGCAGGTTAAATATCAACAAAACGGCATAAGTCGGCAACAACAGAGGGTGAGAAAGAAATGATATTATTTTATAGATGCTTTTTTCCAAATTTAAAGTTTTTTTCTTAGTCTGGCGACCAATATTCCGAGTTGCTCTCTGTATTTGGCAACCGTTCTTCTTGCTATTTGATAGCCTTTATCTTGTAAAATTTTTGCAAGTTTTTCATCTGTTAAAGGTTTCTTTTTGTTTTCTTTGTCGATACATTCTTGCAGTATTTTTTTAATTTCTCGTGTAGAGACTTCTTCGCCGGAATCTGTTTGCATTCCCTCCGAAAAGAAATATTTTAACGGAATTATTCCGAAATTCGTTTGTATGTATTTACTGTTGGCAACTCTTGAAATTGTAGAAATATCAAGGTTCGTTTTTGTAGCAATGTCTTTAAGTATCATTGGCTTAAGCATTGTTTCGTCGCCGGTTGTAAAATATTTTTCTTGATATTCAAGTATTGAGTTCATTGTAAGCAAAAGAGTGTTTTGTCTTTGTTTTATGGCATCTATAAACCATTTTGCAGAATCCATTTTTTGCTTTACAAAAGTTATAGTGTCTTTTTTGGTTTTGTTTTTCCTGTGTTCCGCCTCTTTACTTGTATCATCAAGTAAAGCAGAGTATGTTTTATTTATACGAAGTGCGGGAAGATTTCTTGAATTTAAACTCACAACAGGTTGGTCATTTATTGTTTCAAGAATAAAATCCGGTGTTATGTGCTGAGATATTTTTACTATTTGCGAAGAGTAACCGTTACCCGGACGAGGATTTAATTTAGTAATTAAGATGATTGCATCTTTAAGTATATTTTCGGTAATACTTAATCGACTTATAATTTTTTTGTAATGTTTTTTTGTAAATTCATCAAAAAAATCACTTATTATATCATAGGAAATTTTTAATGTTTCTTTATTACCGGTTTCTTCGTCCTGCTTTTTTTTAATCTGAATAAGTAAACATTCTTGTAAGTTTCTTGCTCCTATTCCGTTAGGCTCAAAATCTTGAATTATTTTCAGTATTTCGGATAATTCGTCTTCATTTGTTTCTATATTTACGGAAAAAGCAAGGTCATCGACTATCGACAATAAATCTCTTCGCAAATAACCTCCTTCGTCAATATTACCGAGAAGGTATAAGGCAAGTTTTTTTTGTTTTCCGGATATATTCCTAAGTCCTAATTGTTTAATCAAAACTTCATTTAATGATGCTCCTTCGGAATGTGCAAAATCTATTTTCTTGTCGTCTTTGGAATAGTTATTAACTGTCAGTCGGTAAGCCGGAGTTTCGTCGTCTTCGATATAATCCTCCATTGAAAATTCTTCTTCGGGTTCGTCTTTTTCTTTCTCGTTATTTTCCGGACTCT
>JAOZMN010000225.1 GCA_029934265.1 Bacteroidales bacterium | reverse complement strand
TTTCAGAACCATCGGGAGCAATAACTACACGTTTTTTATTCTCTTCTGCCAAGAACCTGTCTTCCGTAGTATTATTTTGCTCTATATTGTTATTTTTTTCTTCTTCTAACATCTTTTTTGATTGATGATTTTTGATTGATGATTTTTCCTTACCCTAATCCCAGCTTTGCCTCATTAAAAAACTCAAAGACCTTACGAATAAATTATTACTGCAATAATTCCAAGTAATAAAGGAACTTTTAAGAACCATTGAACCGACTGTTCTATTTTGAAGCGAGGAAATGCAACTCCCACAAAAACAGATGTGAAATATATTAAAAATGATTTTATCATTAATTCAACCCAATTTGTTGCTCCTCCAAAAAATAAATTCATAAATAAAACTGCTTCAATTACGTGCAGAATTGCAGCATTTGTTCTTAAAACTCCAAGAAATGTAGAATGATATTCAGTTGGGGGTCCTATCGGTATTTCATTAGGTGCTTTTATCAAATTAAAAGGGGAATGACTGAAAGCTCCAAGTAATGAAAGCATTGCGGCTCCGGTTGCAAAAGGATTAGTAAATACCGTCCAATTCATTATTCCGCCTTGTTGTGCGTTTACTATTTCCGAAATCGAAAGCGTATTGTATTGTATTGCTATTGAAATTACTGCAAGAGTTAAAGGTAATTCAACTGTCGTAAATTGCGATAAACCTCGACTTACACCTATTGCTGAATGAGGACTTCCGCTTTCGCTTGCCCCAAGTGCCATTCCGAGCATTCCGAAAAACTGAAAATAAAGTATCAGAATTAAATCGCCGGCAAAGGAAAAATTACTGAAATACTGTGAGCCGACTATCAAAGGCATAAAAAGAAATATACCGACACCTCCGGATAACCTGAAAACAGGTCCGAGGTAGAACATTATACCATGAGAAATAGAATCTCTTGTGGCATAAAGTCTGGTTAAATCTATCCAAGGCTGATAAAACGGTACACCGTTTCGTCCAGCAATACGTGCAACAATTTTTCGCATGGATACACTCATAAACATTCCGAAATTAAGAATTATAAATAATCCAAGCAATACATATAATAATTTTATAACTATTTCCATTTTATGATTTATGATTTATGATTGTTGATTTATGATTTTTTGATTTACGATTTTTTGATTGTAGAGTTATGGTTTATGATTTTCATTTAAAAATCATAAATCGTAAATCATCAATCAAATATCATTAAATACATTACTACCATGTACATTATAATGTGTAAAGCGTAAGTTTGTCCGTTTCCGTTATATATTTTCCTTGTATAATCTGCAATTCCTTTTACAAATTCGGAAACATTATTCCAAAAACCTGTAATGAAAGGTGCTACCAACAAGCCCATTGCTTTATTATATCCGGCAAACATATTGTATGAAACGTGTGTTGTTTCGGGTCTGAATGGACGTTCTGTCGAATAAACAATATTAAATTGCTTAACTTTTGTTGCCTTTCTGTTCAACAGATATAACCATAAGAATATCAATGCGAACATAATTCCTATAATCATCATAATCCAATTACCGTCCCAGTATCCTAAATCCGTGCTTGCCATAGTTCCTGTCCATTTTAAAGCGTTTGAAGGGAAATATGTTGTAATATAATCACCTATCGGCTGTAAAATCAAATCAGGTTTTGCAGAAAATACCATAATTCCTATTATTAATATATAAATAGGAATTATAAACCAAACGGATATTTCTTTTACATTTCTGTGATTATCTTTTAGTTGTCCCAAAAATACTGAATGTATTATACGATAGCAGTATAAAAATGCGATTGTTCCGGCAAGAAATACTACTGTTCCTTGAAAATACCAACCTTTTGCAATTATTGCATTATAAAATAACCATTTTCCTGCAAAACCGGATAATGGAGGTATTCCCGCCAAAGTTATAATTCCAATAAGTACAGCTATAAAAGCGAAAGGCATTTTTTTAATCAAACCACCCATTTCGTACATTTTATGCGTTCCTACTCTTAGCACTACCGCTCCCATTGTAAGGAAAAGCACGGCTTTGAACAAGAAGTGATTTATGGAATATGTAAAACCGGAAAGCCAGCCTAACTGTGTCATTATTGCGAAACCGAAAAGGATATATCCGAGTTGTCCGATACTTGAATAAGCAAGTAATTTTTTTGCGTCTTCTTGAAGTGATGCGGCAACGTTTCCTACCAAAGCGGTAATTGCTCCGAGCCAACCCAGTACATAAAATATTGATTCGTAAGTTGTTGCTTCGGCACCCATTGCAAGGAATAAAATTACCAGTCCGAAAACACCGGCTTTCAACAGTATTGCCGAAACCATAGGCGAAACGTCTGACTCTGCTTCTCCGTGTGCTCCGGGCAACCAAATATGTAATCCGAGCGAAGCAGTTTTTGTCATAAATCCGATTGCGAGGATTGTATATATAAGGTGTGCATTTACGGTAAGACCTTTAATTGCTTCAAGCGAAATTCCGTTTTGAGCAAAAGCAAATCCGAAACCGGCAAGTATTAAATAAGCTCCGCCTACCGAAAATAACATATAACTGTATCCGTGAGGCATCGACCTTTTTCCTCTTATTATTAATATGTATGAACCAAGTGTCATTAATTCCCACGAGAAGAAAAATTCCAACATTGTTTCGGCTTGTATTATTCCTCCGAGTCCGGCAAACATTATCAGTGCGGCGGAATGAAAACCTTTACGTTTTCCGTCGTAAGCAAAACCGGCAATTAAAGTTAATATTCCACCGACAATAAATATTGCACCGAATATAAATCTCATTAAATCAGTTTCGTATAAAGCGGGAAGGAAAGAATATCCGTAATATGACATTCCTATTATTGCTATTGCGGTTAAAACTCTGTTGGGTAAGAAATCCAAAAAGAAAATAACGGCAAGGAAAAATAAAGGAATAAAGAATTTGAACATATTTTCACCGCCTTCTACAAAAGTAGAACTATAATATCCGAAAAGATAAGTTAATATTCCTACTATTGCTACCGGAATAATTTTATGTAATTCGATTTTGAAATCTATCGAAGATAAAATTCCGTTTTTTTCTTCTTTTGAATTTTCAGAATGTGTAGGAATGTCTAATTTAATTGCATATCCCAACCATTTGAAAAGATAAACTCCTTCAAAAAACGAACCTGCAAGTATTGCAATAATCCAAATATTTTGTCCGCCGGCTGAAAGTTGCATTATTAATTCCCATTTTCCGAAAAAGGAAGGGAAGGGAGGAAAACCAATCAATGTAAATACAAATGTTCCGAATAAAACTAAAAGAAACGGTTTTTTTCTTAATAATGACCAATCTTTGATATTTTCGGCTTTAATAATTCCGGCAAGCCAAAATAAACCGGCTTTTGCCAAATAATGACTTAATAAAATCGTGATTGCAATAAAAGTTGTTTTTTCACCAAGCATTGGCGACATTCCGATAATTGCTACAATCAGTCCGATTTGTCCGACAGAAGAATATCCGAGAAGTCGTTGTGCGTTTTTTTGTTTGATACCAAGCAAATTAGAGCCGACAAATGTTACAACTCCCAAAATCATAAATAAATGATAGCTTTGTGCGTTTCCCATAGGTGCAATTTTGGCAAGCACAAATAAAACTGCTGTTGCAGATGCAGCCGATAACATTGCCGAAAGTCCGGGTTTCACACTTTGATAAACGTCTAATGCCCAACCGTTTGCCGGAAATGGTTTTAGTTCCAATAAAATTGCGGATAATATTAAGAATACTGCTACTGCTCCGCCTTTTGTAGCGGTCATGTTTGCCGTAAAGAAATCTTGCATATTCAAAGAACCGGAAAAATAATATCCAAAAACAATACCAAGTAATAAAAATCCGGCAATAATTCCTGTTGCAATCATATATTTGAAACCGGAGGAAACCGAATTGTTTTTCTTTTCAAGAACAATCAAACCTGCTGTTGCAATACTTTGAACTTCAAGGAAAACAAATAAGTTGAAAACATCTTGAGTCAGAACAATTACATTTAACCCCATCAATAATATTAAATAAACGGCTATTGCGTTACGTCCTTGTTTTACAAGTGTTTTGAAAAGATAAAGTCCTCCAAGCAGACCGATGAAATTTATCATCAATATTATAAATGCTTCGGCTCTTCCTATTTGAAGATTTATGGAAAAAGGCGGCTTGAAACCGGCTGTATAAATTTGTGTTACTTCTTGTCCACCCGAATAGAAAGCCAAAGCCCACTGAGCGGAAATAAAAGTAAGCATACCGACAGCCGCAAGCATTATTCCGCCTGCAATATCACTTTTTAATTTCTTAGTAAATCCAAGTGCAAATGCTACTCCAAGTGCTATTGATATTATATGTAACGGTGAAATCATTGCTAATTATTTGATTTATGATTGTTAATTTACGATTGTCTATTGTTAATTTGTGATTTCTTTATTTACAATTATTAATTTAAGTTTTTATAATCATAAATAATTAAATCACTTACCATTTAAGGTCGTTAAAATTTCTAATTTCGAGAGTTCCTTTTTCTTTGTGCATTTTTAGAACATAGGCAAGCATCAAAGCCGTAACACCCAACCCGATAACGATTGCTGTAAGAACAAGTGCTTGCGGAACAGGGTCAACTATTTTTTTTATTGCATCAGCCGGACTCACGGCTTCGTCTAAAATAGGTGCGGTACGCTCTTTTATATAAGCAATACTCACAAGTACAGTATGTAATCCTACATCAAAAATAGAAAAACCTATAACTATTTTTATTAAATTTTTTTGTGTCAAAATAGCCCATATTCCCAATAAAATAAGTAAAAATCCAGTACCTATAGCTATAGTTTCAATATTAAAATATTTCATTTGATTTTTTAATTTATGATTTTTTGATTGAATATTTTTGATTTACGATTTAATTATTTTCAATCGTAAATCAAAAATCACTTTTCTACTTGTGCTTCATTAAACGAACCTACGATACCTGACAGCTCTGCTCCTACTTTTAATCCTACAAAAGAATAAATTACAGGAATAGCTCCGGCACTTAATATTTCTCCGAATTTTCCGAGCGGTAAAATTGCATTATCCAAGAAACCGGCACCGAGTAAAGCTCCAAAAACACCTATCAATACGAATGATATTCCGGAAATTGACTCTACAAACGATATTATTGAATGATTTACTTTTAAAGTCGGACTTGCAAGTAACATAAGAACAAATCCTGTTGCTATAACTGCACCGCCTTGAAAACCACCACCCGGAGACAAGTGTCCGTTTATGAAAATGTAAATTCCGAAAAGGAAAATTAAAGGAACTAAAGCTGTTGCAGCAGTTTCTAAAATCTCACTTGATTTTCTTAATTGTGCTAATCTTGAGCCTTCATCAACATCTAATTTAGATAGTTTTAAAAAGAAACCAATAATTGCAGCT
>JAOZMN010000224.1 GCA_029934265.1 Bacteroidales bacterium | reverse complement strand
AAATCTCTTGGAGCGTTAAGTCCCCAGCAGTTTCTGTCACAAAATTGAGGCATCGGGCAATTGCAATTTACCTCTTTTTCGTAACTATTTGTTTCACGGACTTTTTTTTTACTTACAGGCGGAAAATATAATCTGAATACAAACTCTTCCTGTTTCAAAACATTTGACCGGAATTGTATTTTCTCAAATTTTTCTTGAATAAAATCACCGAAAAAAACGGTCCGATTTTCAATATAATCTTCTTTATCATTTGTCAATTCAAACCATTCAGACCAAGTTCCTAATATTAAAATTCTGAAAAACAGATTATTTTTAACATCTTGCGTTAAACAATATCCGGAAATTCCTGTAAAAGGAATTTCTTGCGGTTGATTTACTTCAAAAATTTCGGATAAATAAAAATCTCCTGCTTTTTCGTTACCGGAAAAAAAATTAACTTTAAATTCTTCTGAACTTTGAGAATTTGCGTGGAAAAATATCAATATTAATATTAAAAATATACCTGTTTTTTTCATTTATTCTATTATTATCGGAAAAGTTTTTTCTTCAAAACGTCCCAACTTCAAAATTTAATTTAGATACCTGTTTCTTTAAGTCTTTCAGCATTTTCGGCAATTTGTAATTTTTCGATTAGTTCAATAATATCACCGTCCATAATTGCAGGTAAATTATACATTGTCAAGTTAATACGGTGGTCGGTAACACGACCTTGCGGATAGTTATAAGTACGAATTTTAGCAGAGCGGTCGCCACTTGACACCATTGTTTTTCTTTTTGATGAAATTTCATCAAGATATTTTTGATATTCAATGTTATAAAGACGAGTTTTCAGCTCTTTCATAGCCTTGTCCAAGTTTTTAATTTGTGATTTTTGGTCTTGACAAGTTACTACTATTCCGGTAGGAGCGTGCGTAAGCCTGATAGCCGAATAAGTGGTATTTACTGATTGTCCTCCCGGACCGGACGAGCAATAAGTATCTTTACGAATATCTTCCGGTTTCAGTTCCACTTCAAAATCGCCGGCTTCCGGAAGTATAGCAACTGTTGCCGCCGATGTATGGACACGACCTTGTGTTTCAGTTTTGGGTACTCTTTGTACCCTGTGTACTCCGGATTCATATTTCATAATTCCGTAAACATCTTTACCCGAAATTTCAAATACAATTTCTTTGTAACCGCCCATAGTTCCTTCTGTACTTGTTGTCAATGAAATTTTCCATTTTCTGGATTCGCAAAATTTCATGTACATACGAAGTAAATCGCCGGCAAAAATACTCGCCTCGTCTCCTCCGGCACCGGCACGAATTTCAACTATTGCGTTCTTCTCATCTTCAGGGTCTTGCGGAAGTAAGAGAATTTTAATTTCATCTTCCATGCCGGGAACTGAATTTACAAGTTCGTCCAATTCACCTTTTGCCATTTCCCGCATTTCGGGGTCTTTTTCTTCCGACAAAACCTGTTTTGTATAATCAATATTATCAAGAACTTCTTTATAAGTAAGATATGCTTTGATAATAGGCTCTAGACTTTTATATTCTTTATTTAATTTAACGTAGCGTTTCATGTCGGAAACAATATCCGGCTGAGTTATTAAGACGGCAACGTCATTAAATCTTTTATTTACTCCTTCTAATTTTTCTAAAATTATATTACCCATATTTTTTTTTTACAAAATTATAAATATATTCCGAAATATCGGATATATCTCTTATTTTAATACATTAATTTAATTGTATCTCAAAAAATCTATTTTGAGGACATATATCCCTTCAGCTGAATCATTACTTGGAACTCGGTAGTTATATATCATACCATTTATACCTCTGTCTATATTTCTTACAATAAAAATTATTTTAATACGAACAGTGTTAATTTTAAATAATAAATAGACAGGCAATAAATACTCTTTCGGAAATTACCGACAATTTGATAATTCCTCTTAATTTGAGAATTTATCAAGAAGCAAAATATACTTTTGAGCTTCAAGAATTTAATTTTGATGAAAGTGTAGATGCTTATTTGATTGATAAAGAAAGAAATAAACGTACCGATTTCAATAAAACGTCCGATTATACCGTAAAACTTAAACAGGGTAAATATACCGACCGTTTTTACATCATCTTCAAAAAAGAAACCCAAATTGAAGAGGAAAAAGAAGAAATTATTTCCGAAATTTCTGAAATCACGAAAGAAAACGTTGAAATTTTCTCTTACAAAGATGATATTACAATAAAATTAATATCCGTAAAATCGGAAAAAGTTTACGTAACAATTCAAGATGTTCTCGGCAGAAAAATTGTCTCCAAACTTTTGACAAGCGACAATACAACTATCCCAATGAGCAGATTTGCATCAGGAAATTATATCGTTAAAGTTATTACGGACAAGGGAATTTATGAGCAGAAAGTATTTGTGGAATAAATTGTTTGAAACCTATTGATTAGTAAAAAAAACCTTTCAGAATTGAAATTTTGAGAGGTTTTTTTTTATTTTTCATGAAAATTTTACACTTTTACATTATCATTATCAAACGGTATAAAACTTAGATTTTAGATTCGTGTAATATTTTGAAAATTAATAAATTTCAGAATATCAAATATTAATGTATAACTGACATTTTTATGAAATTGACTTTAGGATTTTCCACTTGTCCGAACGACACATATATTTTTGATGCTGCCGTAAACGGAAAAATAAATACGCACGGAATAGAATTTGATGTTATACTTGCCGATGTCGAAGAGCTTAATAAATTAGCATTTAAAGGCGAAATAGATGTTACAAAATTAAGTATAAACGCTTTTTTTCATGTCCGGAATAATTATGATTTATTAAATTCCGGCAGTGCTTTGGGGTTCAGAAACGGTCCTCTTCTGATAAGTAAACGTAAAATAAGTAAAGATGAGCTTAGGAATTTAAAAATCGGTATTCCGGGAAAATATACAACTGCCAATTTGCTTTTGAATATTGCTTTCCCGGAAGCAAAAAATAAAAAGGAATATTTATTTTCGGACATTGAAAATGCACTTCTTTCCGGTGAAATTGACGCAGGATTAATAATTCATGAATCAAGGTTTACGTACGAAAATAAAGGATTGAAAAAAATAATTGATTTGGGTGAATTTTGGGATAATTCTTGCTCATTACCACTTCCGCTTGGCGGAATTGCAATAAACAAAAAATACGGAAAAGATACAGCTCAAAAGATTGATAATATTATTAAAGAAAGTATCGAATATGCAAACTTAAATCCTGACTCTGCAATTAAATACATGAAAAAACACGCTCAAGAGATAGACGATAATGTAATGAAAAAACATATCGAATTATATGTAAATGAGCAAACTGTTGAAATGAACGAATTAGGCAAAAAAGCAATTAAATATCTTTTTGAAAAAGCTGAAGCAGTAAACGCACTTATTTAATTTTTGATTTTAGAAATTCAACTGTATTGTTATCATATTCAACAATATGTTTTTCGTACCACCGAACAAGAAATTCATGTAATTCGACACAAGAATTTTTATTATTATTGAGATTTGCCTGTAAGTTGATAAGTTTTGCAATAAATTTATTGTGTTCAATTTTATGTTTTGAGAAATTTTTATAAGAATTTTGTTGCATCAAGTATTCTTCTTCCACAAAATAATTTTCGGCATAAAGAACAAGTTTCTGAAAAACTTCAAAAAGTTCAACTTTACAATTTTTTTTATTAATAATATCCGATAAGGAAGTAATTACACTAAGCAATTTGTTGTGATGTTCATCAATAACTCGGATACCGGTTTTTGTATAATTTGTTTCCATAAATACTATATATTTTTCTCCGAAGATGACATATTCTATTTTAAAAATCAATGATATATGTCAGATTTAAAAAAAATCTTTCCTCCCTGTTACTGTTTTGTAAGTACCATTGTACAATAATCATACTGTCAGTACATTATAAATCCGGTTTTACTTCATTAGATAGGTCGAAGACCTTAATGCCTAATTTGTCGGCTTCTTCAATCATTAATTCATAAGCCGCTTCATATGAATTTTTTATAATACCGTCAATAACAGAATTTTTAATTTTATTTTTAATAATGCCGACTTCTCTTCCGGGAGACAAATTAAAGGTTTCCATAATAATTTTTCCTGAAATCGGAGCTTGGAAATTTCTTAAATCATCTTTTTCTTTAAGTTCGGCAAGTTTAATGCGAACAGTCTTAAAATTATTCAGATATTTCTTAACTTTCTCTTCTATTTTTGAAGTAATATCGGCTTCGCAGAGAGTCATCAAATCATCAATATCGTTACCGGCATCGAAAAGTAATCGACGAACGGCAGAGTCACTTACGCCGTCATCGACAAGAGAAATAGGGCGTAAGTGTAATTTCACAAGATTTGCCGTATATTTCATTTTTTCGTTAAGTGGCAAACTCATTCTTCTGAAAATATTCGGCACCATTTTAAAGCCTACAAATTCATGTCCGTGAAAAGTCCATTTCCCGTTAATGATTTTTTTTGTTTTCGGTTTCCCTATGTCGTGTAGAACAGCTGCCCAGCGAAGCCATAAGTCATTGGTTTTTAGAGAAATATTATCTAAAACTTTAAGCGTATGATGGAAATTATCTTTATGACGCTGATTCAGATATTCATCGACACCTTTTAACTTGCAAAATTCGGGAAAAATAATTTCAAGAATCCCACAAGCGTCTAAAAGCATAAAACCGATAGACGGCACGGGCGAGAGAATAATTTTATTCAATTCGTCGGCTATTCTTTCGGAAGAAATAATTTTTATGCGTTCTTTATTTCGAGTAATAGCTTCAAAAGTATTGTCATCTATTTCAAAGCCGAGTTGCGATGCAAATCTTACGGCACGCATCATTCTTAACGGGTCGTCTGAAAAAGTAATATCGGGGTTAAGCGGAGTACGAATTGTGAGATTTTCAATATCGTTAATTCCCTCGAAAGGGTCGATAAGTTCTCCGTAATTATCGGGACAAAGACTGATAGCCATAGCATTAATAGTGAAATCTCTTCTGTTTTGGTCGTCTTCCAAAGTTCCCTCTTCCACAAAAGGATTTCGAGAATCCGGAGTATAGGATTCTTTTCTTGCTCCGACAAATTCAATTTCCGTATCGCCGGCTTTGAACATTGCCGTACCGAAACGTTTGAATATTGATATTTTAGAAGCATTTTTTACGAAAGCAGCAACTTTTTCAGCAAGTTCAATTCCGCTACCGAGAACAACAATGTCAATATCTTTTGAAGCTCTGTTTAATATTGCATCTCGAACAAAACCACCTATTACAAAGGCTTGTTTATTTTCTTGTTTCAATACTTTTGAAACTTTTTTAAATATAGAATGCTCTAAAGCATCGGTATAATTTTTTTTCATGTAAAATTGTTTTAATTCCAATATATACTGCGAATGATACCAAATTGAAATTCT
>JAOZMN010000604.1 GCA_029934265.1 Bacteroidales bacterium | reverse complement strand
GGTTTACAATCGTCCGGACGAAATAAAAGAATTATTGGAAAGTTTGAGTAAACAATCTCAAAAGAATTTTGAAATTGTGATTGTGGAAGACGGCTCTACCGAAAAATGCGATACTGTTGTTAAAACGTTTTCAGATTTTTTGGACATAAAATATTTTTACAAGAAAAACGAAAAACCTGCAATCGCCAGAAATTATGGTTCTCGTAAAACAACAGGCGATTATTTTCTGTTTTTTGATTCCGATTGCATTATCCCCCCCGACTATTTTGAAACAATAAATAAAAGTTTGGACTTAGAATATGTCGATGCTTTCGGCGGTCCCGATGCGGCTTCTCCGGATTTTAGTTTCATACAAAAAGCAATAAGTTATTCGATGACTTCTTTTTTTACTACCGGCGGTATTCGTGGCGGAAAGGAACGCATCGACAAATTTTACCCCCGCAGTTTTAATATGGGGATTTCCAAAACGGCATTTGAAAAAATAGGAGGTTTTCCCGAAACATCAATGCACCCCGGTGAAGATATGGTTTTCAGTATCGAAATTCTTAGAAACGGATTTAAAACAAAATTGATAAAAGAAGCTTTTGTCTATCATAAACGCCGAAATACTTTAAAAAGTTTTTTTTCTCAGGTGTTCAAATTCGGAAAAACAAGAGTTGTAATATCAAGATTTTATCCTGAAACTTTCAAAATATTTTTTATAGCACCGACTTTATTTGTCGCAGGTTCTATTTTGCTTTTATTGAGTTCCGTGATTTGTATTTGGGCATTATTACCACTTGGAGTTTATATTTCTGCAATTTTTACAGATGCAATTATCAAAAATAAAAGCATCTCGGTAGCCTTTCTTTCAATAATTACAAGTTTTATACAACTTTTCGGTTACGGAACCGGTTTTTTTATATCCTTTTGGCGTGTGAAAATTATCAAAAAAGATGAATACGGAGTTTTTAAAACAGGTTTCTAAGAAATCAACAATCCGAAAAATTCCGACTTATTTTTCACCTCGAATTTTTGCTTTCAATAAATCAAATCCTTTTTTAATATCGTTTACACAAAGAATAAGTACCGGAAAGAATAATAAAATAAATGCTGTTCCGACAAATACTCCGTACGCCAGAGAAATTGCCATAGGTATAAGAAATTGAGCTTGAAAACTTTTTTCCAAAATAAGAGGATAAAGTCCGAGTGAAGTTGTCAGAGTTGTGAGTAGTATCGGACGAAAACGAGACCGACCGGCTTCAATAACAGCTTCTTTGTTACTGTTGAGGTATTTTGAAAGTTTATCCAGGCTTTCGTTCTTGGGTATATCAACTGCACTATTATAAGGGAAAAGGATATTTTCAATCTTTATATTTTTATCATATACAATACCATTCTCATCAATATTATCAATATTGATACCGCCTGAAAATTCCTGTTCCTGCATAAGAGCAAGTTCTTCGTCATTACAAGGGGGCGTAAC
>JAOZMN010000223.1 GCA_029934265.1 Bacteroidales bacterium | reverse complement strand
ATCTGCAAAAATTGCAAAAAAATACTTTTGAGGAAAATTTGGAAGACTCTCAAAACTTAATGCAACTTTATAAGCAAATATATACATTGAAAAAAATTGTAATTGCACAAATCGAAGGTCATGCAATTGCAGGAGGTGCCGGGCTTGCTACCGTTTGCGATTTTTCGTTTGCCGTACCGGAAGCAAGATTCGGTTATACGGAAGTTGCTATTGGTTTCGTTCCGGCAATAGTAAGTATTTTTCTTATCCGAAAAATCGGAGAAACAAAAGCAAAAGAACTACTGCTTACAGGAAAAATAATAAGTTGTAAAAAAGCTGTAAAAAAGAAAATTCTAAACTTTACGGAAGAACCTGATGAAATTTCTTCGAGAGTTAAAAATTTTGCTCGTAAATTGATAGACGAATCTTCCGCCGACTCGCTTGCTTTAACCAAAAAACTAATTGCAACTGTTCAAAATAATGACTACGATTCAGCATTGAATTTCGCTTCCAAAATAAATGCAAAAGCCAGAGAAACAAAAGATTGCAAACAAGGAATTTCTGCATTTCTTAATAAAGAAAAAATAAAGTGGTAAGGTCTTCGACCTTTCTAATGAGATAAAACCGTATTTGTAAAGCCTGACAAGCCTAAGTATTTGACTTATTGTCCTTTAATTGACACACAGAGGGTCTTATTGCGAAAAAATATGCTTTTTAGACTGAACTCAATAATAAATCGAAAAAAAATCTATATGAAATTTCTAAACAAAGTCGGTTTCAAAATTTTTATTATTACATTCTTAATAATTTTATTTTCTCCGCAAGAACAAAATTTACACGCACAAAAAAACGACAGCATTGTCGCTTCCGACCCCATATTGGGGAGCGAAACTTTGCAAAAAAATATTGAAAACGATATTTTGAAACTTAAACTTTCCGGTGCTGATGACAAAATCAAACGCAGAGAATTATACATATATTTTATACTTGCTTTATTAATAGTTGTTATAGTTATTGCAACTTTTGCCGTTTTGTCTTTTTATAAAAAAGCAAAAAGTACAATTAATTTATGCGAAATTCAAAACCGAGAACTCAAACTTAGAGAAAACAGAATAGAAGAATTATCTTTGATAATCAATAATATAAACAGCTCTGTATTAATAGCTTCACCAGATGGCAAAATAGAATTTATCAATGATTATTTCCGACAACTTACAGGATATTCGTTAGAGAAATTACAGGAAAATAAACTTGATACGATTGTTTCCGAAAGCTGTTCGGAAGAAGAGAGGAAAAATTTTCAAGAAGCCGTAGAAAAAAAAGAAAGTAAAAAATATACAGCAAGTTTTATTGATAAAACCGGTAAAAAGCTTGTATTTCAAAGAAGATTATTTACCATTTTGGATAAAGAAAAAAACTTAATACACTTAATCGCAAATGACTACGACCACAAATGGACAACAATGAATTAAAAAAAAGCAAGTCGATTGTAAAAATCATCGAAAAAATTATTACGAAAATAGAAACTTTAAGCTATTTTCAAATAGGACTAATAAGTGTATTTATAATACTATTTTTTGCAATAATTTATAACCCTATAGAATTTTCACCCGAACCCGAAAAAAACGTTGTTTCCAACATTATAGAAGACGGATACATAAAATGTTTTTCCGAAAAAATGAAGTACAACGATGGCGAACCTGTATTCGCAGAGCCTTCCGGAGTAGCATATTACGACGATAAAATTTATCTGATAAACGATAAACCCATTCCCGGTCTCACCCCTTTTATGTGTACAAAATTTCATATTCCTTTTAACAGAAGAAAGATAGAATATCTTGGTAATGACTACGTCCGAAACGCACGCAAATTTGAAGATATGACTATCACGCCGCATCAAAAATATATGTTTTTGATAACCGGTTTTAATAAATTCAAAAAAAACAAAGGAAAAAAAGATGCCTATAATACATTAATATATAAAAGATTACAACCGGAAGGTGCCGAAAAACTTGCATACCCCTCTATGCGTGATGGAGTTTACGGCTCGATAAAATTAAGACAAAAAATTTCTTCCGCTTTAAGGTCTATCATATTTCCTCACGGTCCGGGATACTTTAAAGTAGAGGGACTCGCAGCCATTCCGGGAAACACTTTACTTATAGGCATCAGAGCAATAGGTAATTCGAGCAGTGAAAAAGAATTTTGCGTAAAAATTGTCGGAGCAAAATATAAAATCGAAAAAGGCGAATTTAAGTTTGTCGAAGAATTAAGAGAACTTTATTCTTTTAATCCGAAAAAAAATAAATTTATTGATTTAGATTTGGGACTTTCGAGTATCGAATACGATATTTTTAATAACCGATTATACATACTGACTTCTTATGAATTTGGAGACGAAGACCAAAATATGGGAGGTTATTTGTGGTTTGTCGATTTGGACGATTTTTACAAAAGAAAATTTCCAACATTGTTAATGGAAAAAATTTACTTAGAAAGACTTAATAAAAACTCTGTTCGTCCGCTACTTTTTGCACACAAACCGGAAGGAATTACAATACTCAACAATCAAGACGTATTTATTATTCATGACGATGATAAAGCTATCGGACACAGTATAATAACAAATCCGAGAATTGAGTTCAGCCGAAAAATAAATGAAGCTGCATATACAATAGTAAGGATTTGGGAAGAAGAAAAAAACAATAAATAGATGTTAAGAACAATAATACATTACAGTTTACATTTCATTGCACCCGGTTTTATTTCATACGGATTTTACAGAAAAACTTGGATAAAAACTTGGATTATAATGCTTGCAACAATGGTTATCGACTTAGATCACCTACTTGCAAATCCCATTTTTGACCCGCACAGATGCAGTATAAATTTTCACCCTTTGCACACCTACTATGCAATGTTTATCTACTTTATTTTATTATTCAATAAAAAAACAAGACCGATAGGAATTGCACTTTGTCTTCATATAGCAACAGATTCGCTTGATTGCTTTTTAATGACTCTATAAAACCCTCTTAGAGGGATTTAATATTCCTTCAAAAGAACAAGATAAGTATAATTAACTAATTTTTAATCATTTAACTTAATTATATACGAATGAAATTGTAGAAAAAAATATACCGGAGTGATTTTAATTTTCATACCTGTAATTTTGACAAAGTTCAATCAGAAAACCTTATTTTATGAAATATTAAAAAAAATGTATCTTCTAAGAAATCAATATTAAAAAAACTTCAAAATTTAAAACTATGCAAAAAGAAGAATCAGCAGTAGAAAAATTTCAAAAATGGATAAAATATTCAATAACCATGCGGCTTGCAACAATCGGTTTTTTGATACTTATAATGTTGATACCCATAAGTTTCATTAAAGACCTTATTTCCGAACGAGCCCACCGACAAATGGAAGCCGTAAACGAAGTCAGTTCAAAATGGGGGAAAGCACAAACACTTTCAGGACCTGTGCTTACTGTTCCTTATACAGTATATACTGAAATTTACGACAATGAAGGTCAAAAAAAAACAGTCGCAACAACAGAATATGTACATTTTCTGCCCGAAAATCTGAATATTACGGCAAATGTAATTCCGGAAACAAGACACAGAGGAATTTACGAAGTTGTAGTGTATCGTTCCGAAATAGATATTTCCGGCAATTTTACGACAATAGACCCTTCGATATTAGATATAAAATCCGATATTCAGTGGGGAAACGCATTTATTGCAACCGGAATTACTGACTTGAGAGGAATAAAAGAAAATGTCGATTTGAAATTAAACAGTGATACTTATTCATTTACAACAGGTTTGGAAACCAACGATGTAATAAATACAGGCATTGCAACAAAAATAAAACTTGCTCCGGAAGACAGTTTAAAACTTAATTTCAGTTATAAACTTAAACTTAACGGAAGTACGGATATTAATTTTATTCCGCTTGGCAAAGAAACTAACGTTAAAGTAAAATCAGCAAATCCAAATCCGAAATTCGACGGAGCATTTTTACCGACAAAATCCAATATATCAAAAGATGGATTTGATGCCGAGTGGAGAGTTTTTCATCTGAACAGGTCGTTTCCGCAGGCTTTCCGAAATTCAGTCGGAGGGATTAATCAATCCGGTTTCGGCGTGGAATTGCTTGTCGGGGTTGATGAATATCAAAAAAATACAAGAGCCTCGAAATATGCAATTTTATTTATAATGCTCACTTTTATGACATTCTTTTTCGTGCAGACAATAAACGGAATAAGAATACACCCTGTACAGTATCTGCTTGTAGGATTGTCGCTTACTATATTTTACACTTTATTGCTTTCAATATCCGAACATCTTAGTTTCAGCATATCATATTTAATAGCTTCAACGGCAGTTATCGGACTAATCACTTTATACTCAATAAGTATGTTCCGAAATACAAAACTGACAATTATCACCAGTGCAATACTGACTGCACTTTACGGATTTATTTTTACAATTATCAGACTGCAAGATTATTCTTTATTATTCGGAAGTATCGGTTTATTTATCGTGCTGGCAGTTGCTATGTATATTTCAAGAAAAATAGATTGGTTTTCGCTGAAAACAGGAAAAGATAGTTAAGAATTTAATATTTTATCAGAGGTTTCGCTTCAAGCAAAACCTCTGATAATACAAATAAACCGGATTTTTATTTTTCAGGGTTTTCAATAAGCTCCATTCCACAAGAAGGACAAACTCCCGGAGTTGCAGATTTTCCTTCTTCACAACGAGCCGGACAGACATATTTTGCAACTTCATCTGTTTTGTTTACTTCCTCAGTTGTTGTTTCTTCTGTTACATTTTCCGATTTTTCCGTATTTTCAACTTTTACGGAATCTTTGGTTGTATCAGTACTTTCAGAAGTTTCACTCGAACAGGATACGATTAAACCTGTTGCCGAAAAAAATAAAGCAATAATCGTAATTCTAAATTTACTCATAATTAAAGGATTAAATATTAATAAGTTAAAAAATATAATTTTAAAAGATGAGACCGATATAAAAAGACCTTAAGGGGTTAATTTAACAAGAATTAACAACTATAAATGCTTTATTTATAGCCTTTTACTTCAAACCCTTAATGTATGTTTACAAGAAAACAGCAGTCTCAAAGATAAAAACAGGACGTAGATATATTTCCTATACGTATATTACAAATTTGTCAAAATTTTGATATACAGGGTTTTAACTTAAAATTTTTTCTCATAAAAATGACAATAAGGACGAGTGCCTTTATTTTCATAATATTTTTGATGATAATCTTCCGCTTTCCAAAATTTAGAAGCACGAGTTATTTTGGTTGCAACATTATATCCTTTTTTTTCTAAAACTAAAATTAAATTTTCGGCTGTAAGTTCCTGTTTTTTATCAAAATAAAATATTTCACTTCTGTATTGCCTGCCGATGTCCGGACCTTGCCGATTCAATTGTGTAAAATCGTGCA
>JAOZMN010000016.1 GCA_029934265.1 Bacteroidales bacterium | reverse complement strand
ATTTTTCTTATCGTAAAATAAAATTCCGGCGTTTGTTCCGAGCCATATATTTCCGTTTTTATCTTTTAGAATAGAATTAATTACTCTTCTTTTTTCGTTTATGTTTTTAGAAGACAGGTCTATATCTGAAAAACTTTCTTTTTTGATATTAAAAAGTTTTAATCCGGTTGATGTTCCTGCATAAATAAATTCCGAGTTGATTGCGAGTACGGAAAGTACTTCGTTTTTTGTATCTGAATATTTATATATTTTAAATTCGGATAAGTTTTTATCGAATTTAACAAGACCCTCTTTTGATGCTATCCACAAGTTGTTATTTTTACCTTCCGAAACCGGCAATTTATTATAAGGCGAAGCATTTATGGTATCATTTGTTTTATAATTATAATGAGTAAATTTATTAAGTTCCGGAAGATAATTGTCTAATCCGTTTTTTGTTGTAATCCAAACAGATTGTTTTTTGTCGATAAAAACAGAATATATATCATTTTCGCTTAAAGAATTAGAATCTTCTTCTTTGTAAAAAAAATTTTGGAATTTTTTTGTTGAAGGGTTTAATTTACTTAATCCGCTTGAGGTGGCAATCCACAAATTTCCTGTTGTATCTTGGCAAATACTTTTGGTATAATTATCGGCTATTGAATTTTCAGCACTTTTTTTTTTCCGGTAACTTACAAAATTATATCCGTAATATTTATTCAGACCGTCTTGTGTACCTATCCACAAAAAGCCTTCTTTGTCCTGAAAAACAAAAGTTACGGTGTTTTGTGTCAGTCCGTTTTCCAATGAGAAATGCTCTGTATTGCTTATAATATTTTGCGAAAGAGCGTTAGTAGAAAGAATAAACGAAAGACAAAAAAAAAGAAAGTATTTTAGGGAATTAAAAATCAAAATAAGTTTTATTAAATTGGAGTAAAGAGACATTAATCGGCAAAATTTATTAAAATTTCATTTTTTTCTACGGCATTTCCTGTGGTGCAACAAATTTCTTTAATTACTGTGTCCGAAACGGCTTTTATGTTATTTTCCATTTTCATGGCTTCGAGTACAATAAGCGTGTCTCCCTCTTTAACCAAATCTCCCTCTTTAACTTTTATGTCCGTAACCATTCCGGGCATTGGAGCTTTAAGTTCTTTGGTTTTATTGTCTTTGTCGGAAGAAATACCGAGTTTTTCTAAAAGTAAATCTAAGGAATTGTTAATTTTAAAAGTATATTCTTCATTGTTTATTGTTAAAATAATTTCTTTATTTTCAGGAGAAATTTTATTTATGACAATATGATAATTTTTGTTATTTCTTATGACATGAAATTCTTTTTCTTCGGTTTTAATAATATCTATATTAAAATTTTTTCCGTTTACGGTTCCGGAATTTGAATTTTTGTTGTCAAATTCTATTTCATACTTTCTTTCTTTGGTAGTTGCTGTTATCATAGTTTAAAATATTGAAATTATTTAATGTTTCACAAATTCAAAAAATATCACTTATTTTATGAAGTTTATTAATATCGAGGAGCGTTATTTTTCGTCCGTTAAGTTTTATCAGTCCGTCTTGTTTAAATTCCGAAAGCAACCGTATTACCGACTCTGTTGCCGTCCCGACAATATTTGCAAGTTCTTCTCTTGTAAGGGAAATTTGCAATATTTTGTTGTTATCGGTACCGAAAGTATCGTCTAAAAGTAAAAGAACTTCTGCAAGTCGCTCTCTGACATTTTTTTGTGCAATATCAATAATAAATTTATTAGCTTCTCCAAGTTCTTTGCAGGATAATTTCATTATTTTCATGGAAAAATCGCCATTTTCTTTTACCAAATTAATGAAACTTTCGGCAGGAATAAAACAAAGAGTAGCGTCTTCAATAACTTTGCTTGTCGTACATGCCGTATCGTTGCTGAGAACAGAACGAAATCCGATAATATCTCCTTTTTTGGCAAATCTGATAATTTGCTCTTTTCCGTCGATTCCCGTTTTAAATATTTTTATGATACCTTCGCTTACGCAATAAACTCCCCCGACCCTGTTACCTTCATGGTAAACGGTATCGCCTCTTTTATAAAAATTACAACTTTTTTCAAATCCGAGAATATCAAGGTCGTTTTGATGCAATGATTTAAAAACAGTATTATTTTTAATACAATCTTTACAACTTGGAATTGTCTTTGTCTTTTTCAAAAAACGGTATTTTTTAATAAAATTAGTATTCAAAAAGTTCAAAGTTCAATATTTTTTTTGAAATATACAATAATAAACTAATTTTGTATCAAACTTATTTAATATTTTGGTTTGAAAAAATTAATAACACCTTTCCAAAAACAAGCATAATCAACTTATAATAAGAACGATAATAAATAATAAATATCATTAAATTAAAATTAAAGAAAAATTAATAATATGAGTACAACAGTAAGTACAAATTGGATAAATAATATGGCTTTTGAATGGGACGTCAATGGTCATAAAGTGGTAATAGATGCCGATTCTAAAGTCGGTGGTCAAAACAAAGGTCCCTCGCCTAAATCGTTTATGCTTGCATCGCTTGGCGGTTGCACGGCAATGGACGTTGTTTCGATTTTGAAAAAAATGAGAGTTTTGGACGACATCGAAGATTTTAAAGTAGATGTTTCCGGAGAACTTACCGATACGCACCCCAAACATTTTGTATCAATGCACGTTGTATATGAATTTGTACCCAAAGAGGGAAAAACTTTGCCTGTCGAAAAACTTCAAAAAGCGATAAATTTATCGGAAGAGCGTTATTGCGGAGTAAGTGCCGTTTATAAAAAAGTAATGCCTGTTACTTCTGAAATAGTGATAAAATAAGGTCTTCGGCATATTTTAACGGGATAAAATCGTATTTGTAATATGTTTATAATCCGGTCATTATGCAAATGTAAATACGGAAAATTTGTGTAAAACGGTGTATGGTACAAAAATAACAGGGGGGATTTGTTCACTGTTTACCGGTAACTGTTTACCGGTAACTGTTCACTGATAACTGTTCACTGTTCACTGATAACTGTTCACTGTTCACTGATAACTGATAACTGTAAAATGTATATACTTGGTTTAAATGCCTTTCACGGCGACTCGTCTGCTTGTTTGTTTGAAGATGACAAATTAATAATGGCTATTGAAGAAGAACGTCTGCGAAGAATAAAGCACTGGGCGGGTTTTCCGACGATGTCAATAAGAGCCTGTCTTGATGAGGCAGATATTAATATAACGGATATTGACAAGATTACGATTTCTCGAAATCCGTCTGCAAATTTGTTTAATAAAATTAAACATACTGTTACAAAGATGCGTAAAATCGGTACTTTACTCGATAGAATTTCAAACACTCAGAAGGTTGCATCTGTTAAAGATTTACTTGCAAAGGAATTTGATGTTTCCAAAGATGACATAAAAGCCGAAATACATAATATAGAGCATCATCGTTCGCACATGGCAAGTGCTTTTTTTGTTTCACCGTTCAAGAAAGCCGCAATTTTGTCGATAGACGGTTTTGGCGATTTTACTTCCACAATGACCGGAGTAGGAGATGGGAATAATATAGAGGTTTTTGACAGCGTAATTTATCCGCATTCTTTGGGTATTTTTTACACAGCTTTCACACAATATCTCGGTTTTTCAAAATACGGTGATGAATATAAAGTAATGGGACTTGCTCCTTACGGAAAACCCGAATTTTATGACAAACTACTTGATGTTGTTGAGCTTACGGATAACGGATTATTCAAATTAAATCAAAAATATTTTCGTCATTCAAAAGAAGGTGTTACCATGAGCTGGGAAACCGGCGACCCTTTTATAGAAAATATTTTTTCGGAATATATGGAAGAAGTTTTCGGGAAAGCTCGCACAAAAGGAGAAGAAGTTACCGATTTTCATAAAAATATGGCACATTCCGTTCAGAAGATGTCGGAAACTGTTATTTTTCATATACTTAATGGTTTGCATAAGCGTACAGGGCTTGATAGTGTCTGTATTGCCGGAGGAGTCGGACAAAATTCCGTTGCAAACGGTAAAATTTATGAAAATACTCCGTTTAAAAAAGTTTACTTGCCTCCGGCTGCAACCGATGCCGGAACCTCGATAGGTTCTGCTCTTTGGTATAAACATCAAGAACTGAAAGAAGAGCGTAAATTTGTAATGTACAATGCGAATACCGGCGGTAAATTTTCGGAAGAACAAATATTAGAAGTCATTTTAGAAAAGGAGTTAAAGTATGAAAAACTTTCCGATAAAGAAGTTAATGATGTTGTAACGGATTGTTTGATAGATGCCGGAGTTGTCGGCTGGTTTGCCGACCGTTCGGAGTTTGGACCAAGGGCATTGGGCTACCGTTCTATACTTGCCGATCCGAGAAGAGAAGATGCAAAAGAAATTTTGAATTTAAAAATCAAAAAACGTGAAAAATTTCGTCCTTTTGCTCCTTCTATTTTATCCGATAAGGTAGATGAATATTTCGAACGTTCGGAAGAAGTGCCTTTTATGGAGAAGGTTTATTTAATTCGCCCTGAAAAACGAAAGGAATTGCCTGCTGTTACTCATGTTGATGGAACCGGTCGTTTGCAAAGTGTGAATAAAACTGTCAATCCGAAGTATTATAATATGATACATCGTTTTTACGAAAAAACAGGAGTCCCGGTAGTGTTAAATACATCTTTCAACGAAAATGAACCGATAGTAAATACTCCGCAAGAAGCAATCGCAACTTTTATGCGTACAAAAATGGATATGCTTGTTCTCGAAAATTTTGTAATAAAAAGAGAAAATAATCATCAGTCATAAATTGTCAATTATTAACCGGAAACTTTCAATTATAATTCCTGTTTATAACAGTGAAACCACTATTTTCGGTTTGTGTGAAAAACTTATCTTAGAGATAAAATCATACGAACTTGAAATTGTTTTGGTGAACGATTGCTCCGGCGACAATTCCGAAAAAATCTGTATTGAACTGTATAACAAGTATAAAGCTATTATAAAATTTTATTCTCTTGCTAAAAATGTCGGTGAGCATAATGCGGTAATGGCGGGATTAAATCAAGCAACCGGCGATTATGCGATAATAATGGACGATGATTTTCAAAATCCTGTAAGTGAAGTTATAAAACTTGCCGATAGTATTTATCAAAATGAAAATGATGTAGTTTATACTTATTACGATAAAAAAAAGCATTCATTAATTCGGAATCTTGGCAGTAAATTTAACGATAAGGCTGCAAATATAATGCTTCGTAAGCCGAAAGACCTGTATTTGAGCAGTTTTAAGGCAATTAACCGATTTCTGATAAATGAAGTTATAAAATACGACCTTCCGTTTCCGTATATTGACGGCTTGATACTACGCACCACCGATAAAATAGGCAAAATAAAAGTTGAACATAAGCATCGAAAACAAGGAAAATCAGGTTATACTTTTGCTAAACTTTTTTCTTTGTGGATGAATATGTTTACTAATTTCTCGATACTTCCGCTTCGTTTTTCTATATTTATAGGTTTTGTTTTTTCAATACTTGGTTTTTTGCTTGGTATAGCAACGATGATAATGAAAATTTTAGAACCGGAATTACCAATGGGATATGCTTCTTTGATGTTCGGAGTTTCTATTTTTTCGGGAATACAACTTATTGCTATCGGTATGGTCGGTGAATATCTTGGACGTTTATTTTTATCGATAAATAAACAACCTCAATATGCAATTCGCTTAAAAAAAGATTGATATTTATCGGATTTTACTTTTCATGAGAGTGTAAGTACTAATACAAAAGTTTTCCGTATCAACTTTTGTATAACAACGTGACTGTTATGTTTTTATAAATATAACTTTGCCCTATTAAAAAGGTCGAAGACCTTAATATTTACTGTTTTCAATAAGTCCTATATCTTTTTTATATCTGAAAACCATATTTACTCCGAAGTGGTAAGTTAATTGTTTCGTGTTTTTTATCCATGTTTCTGTCATTTTCATATCGACCGGATAGAGTGTTGCGGCTATGTTGTCTTGTACAAAATAAAATTGAAAAATTCCGAGATTATAAGCAAAGCCGACTCCTACATTGTTGTACTGTCCGTACATTGCCGACCAACTTACGGAAGCTGACCAAGCTCTAAGGAAATTGGCGTTTGCAGAAAGTGTAAGTGCGGATTTTAAATCTCCGGAATAAAAATATCCTCGATATAAAGCTGAAGCATCTAACCATTTAGTCGCATGATAACTTCCTCCGAGAAAAAGTTTTGTGCTTAGTCTTGTTTTATAAGCATCGCCTCCGATTTTAGGTTCCATTAATCCTACGATTGTATCGCTGATTGTTTTTCCGAAATCGTCCAAAACACCGGTGTTTGTATTTTTTGCGGAATTGTAATCTTCTATATATTTTGCCAAATCAATGCCGTTTACGTAATATTCTCCTTTTTGTGAAATAGAATTGATATTATTACTCCATTTAATAAAACCAAGGTCGATGATGCTTGCGGAAACTGTAAACATATCGTTAATATTGTAAGTTGCACCGAAATCAAATCCAAGCCCTTTGTTTTTTCCGATAATATCCATTAATCCTATTTTTTCTAAATCGTAATCGTATCCTGTCCAAGCATTTGTTTGGCTGTCGTATGTTGGATTAAATTCTACAGGTGATGCAGTCATTATATCAAAATCTGTATCAAAAGTTAAGTTGTATATACTGTCGGGATTAGTTTCCGTGTACATATCGATGGTCATATTTTTTGCATGAATATTTCCGACTCCACGCAAAAATTTTATTTTTCCGCCGATATAAAGTTTATTGTCTATCTTTTTTGAAAATCCTACTCCAAATTCATTATATACCGTAAGGTCTTCTGCGAAACTAAAACTTAAAGGAGTTCCGTCTTCACGGAAATTTCCGTTTATAACATCTAAAAGTTTAGGATATTTAAAGCGTTCGTTCACTTTTGTATTTATGGAGAACGACAGATACCAATCGTTACGCAACATAAAACCGAGATTTAACAATGAATATTGAAAATCGGTGTTTATGTAATTTTTGTCTTTCATGGTAGAAAGCATATTGTCCAAATCCAGTCCCCATTGATTTACACCGTTTACGGGAGCAAGCGGTTTAAACAAGTCTTTGTAAGTAAAACCGGTGTGTACCATATCAAAGTAAACGTTTGACATTGCCGGAAAACCGACAAAGGCTTTATATTTAGGGTGAAACGCCGGATTGTTATTCATAGATTGAGGAACATTACTCATGTTGTAAAGTGTGTTGTCCTGAGCAATGATATTTCCTGAAATCAGTAAGAATAATATAAAAAAGCTTATTTTTGAAATTAAAGTTTTCATTTTAATTAATGGTATTAAGTGGTTGATTATTAATTTTATATACGCTATTGATTTTTGTAATCAACTTTGATTCCTATTTTTACTCCCATTTTATAATAGGAATATATTTTTATGAACATTTTATCCGGATCCCCCGATTTGTAGGTATTAAATTTTGTTTTTATTACAATAAAAGACGATTTATTTTTATTTAATTTTTCTAAACGTTCACTGTCTATTTTTAATGTTATAAGAGTTTTTGTCGAGCCGGTTACAATTCCGTTGTTATCTACATCGGGAGGACTAAGCAACCAACCTTTTTCTGAAATATTATCATTGCTTGTGTCTGTAAATAAGGAATCTATCATTGTTCCAATCTCGCCGGTTGCAGTAGAGTCTGCAAAATAAATTTGAGTAAGAGCATCGAAAGGAAATCCATTTTCGAGTTCTATTTTCAGGGTTGCAGATGTTATTTGTTCAATGTCGTCATCAATTACAAAAGGAATTGTATCTCCCATTGCAAAATCGACTAATCTTGCATCAAGAGGTAAATCTATATCTGCATCAATTTTTATTTTTTCGCTTCCGTCAAGTTCAAATGGCAGAGCCTGATTAGTTTCGCTTCCTATGGTAAGTAAAAAAGAAGTTGTTTTCGGAATTGGAGAAAAAACTTCAGGAAGTTCCGGCATTGAATTTTTGTCTATAAGAATATCCTTTGTTTTTATTTCTCCTTTCGTCAGTGGAGCATCTATTTGGTAGCTTGTGTTACTTGTGTTTGAAAGGGAATTATTGTCGTCATCGTAAAATGTAAGGGTGTCTAACTTGAAATATGTAACAAGCGGTATGCTGTTTGATACTTTTATAGTAATTTTAGGGTCGGCAAAAAACAAGCGTCCGGCAAGGGCATTTGCATATAGTTTTATTTTTGTTGTATCTGTTCTTAGCTGTTTGGTAAATGCAGGTACGACAAAACCGGTAGGAGCGGGATAGTTGATATGACTGAATAAATCCGAACTTGAGTATTCGTTCATAGTGAGATACATACGGAAGTGTGCCATATCGTTGTCGTCTATTTCCATCCAAAAAGTAGAGTCTGTTTCCGGCAGATAGCTTGTTATTGTAAATCGGGTATTTACAAGCGGCATGGCTATGCTTCCTTTTATTTGTCCGATTCTTGTAATCATTCCTACGGAAGTGTCATTGACAAAATTATCTATTTCTTCAAAGTTCACTTCTTTTCTGCATGAATTTACTGAAAAAAGAATGATTAAAATAGAAACAGATATAAACGAAATTGCTGTTTTTGTATATTTCATAATAAAATATAAAGTATTAAATAATTGATAAATAGCAAGTTATTTTCAAATTAAAAAACATTGCCGAATAAAAATTCAGGAAGTTCAAATTTATAACTTTTTATATTAAAAAACAAGTAAATATTTTTATTAAAAATATTCCGACACTATCTTTTATATAATGGTATGATTTTAAAATCGTTGGAAGAATAGATTTATTTCATAAAAAAGTCAAAGATTTTATTATAATTTTTTGTTTTCTTTCCAATGGAAAGTTTTGTCCGAAAATATTTCTTTTCCCCATATCGGGATATGTTCTTTTATTAAATCGACAAGTTTTGCATTGGCTTTACGTACTTGTATTCGATGTCCTCCGGAAGTCATTACAAGCAAAGAAATTTCTCCGGTTTTTACTTTTCCGATGCTGTGTAACATATAAATATCTTTCACGTCTTCAAATTCGGCATATATTTGTGCGAATATTTTATCGGTTTGTTTTTCTATCATTTCGGAATATCCGGAATAATCTATTGCTTGTACTTCTTTGTCATCTATAATATCGTTGCGAACTTGCCCCAAAAATAAAGAATGTCCTCCGTTTGTCGGATTTGTTTGTTGTTTTATTAGAAGTTCGGTTATTTTTTCGGGCTTTATTGCTCCTTTTGTGATGTACTTATTCATGATAGCTAAGTTGTTATTTATAAGTTCGGTCTAATTGCGAAGAAATATACTTTTTAGACCGGACTCATTTATATTATTGGTCTTAACATTGTTAAAAAATTTTAATATCGAATATAGAACAAGGAATTATGAATAATGAAATAAAAAAATGAAGCAGAGTAAATTATTTTATTTTAGATTTATTATTCTTGGCTGTTTCAATACTTACTACAAATATTGAAATTAGTTCGTTGTTTTCTTTCATAATTGGTTCAACTTTTTTAATTGGTTTGATAAGTGGTTTGCGATATATTATTTTAAGGGAAACTAAAGTTTCTCGTAGTTCTTTTAGAACTATTTTTAGTTTGTGGATGAAGTCATTAGTTGACTCTGCACTTTGTGCTTCTCCATAATTTAGAGCAGGCGAGCTTCCGCTTCTGATAATTTGACCTTTAATATATTTTCCAAGTGTAGTGTTTGGTAACGCATCTGCTACTTCGCTGATTCTTATAGCAAAATCAATTAGTCGGTCTTCTAAATCAAATTTTTTATTTTTTACTTCATTTTTCATAATTTCTTGTTCGATATTCGATATTAAAAAATTCATCAAAAGAGTTAATACCGACCTTACCCTCCGGCAAACGGTGGCAATAATGCAATATTATCATTTTGGGATAAATTCAGCGTATCGGAATTTGTCATTTCTCCGTTTACGGAAATTTTAAAAGTTTTTTCTTTTAAATCGGGATATTTATCGAACAAAAATGTTTTCAACTCTGTAATATTATTAATATTTTCAAGTTGAAATTCGCTTTTATTTATAATATCGGCAATATTGCCGAATACTAATATATTTATTTTTACTGCCATATTTTTCGAGCTTTATTATAGTCGGATATACTGTTTAGGTTGAGAAAATTGTTTTTCAAAAAATCGGATTTTTCAGGAATATGAATTTTTTTATGCGGACATTTTTCGATCAACATTTTAATTTTGTAATTATTAATTTTGATTTGTTCTTCGATAGTTTCAATAATTTTTCTCGGATAAATTCCCGGAAACGGATATGTTTTTTCTTGATATTCGGTAATTAATATTAAATCTTTTTCATAATTATTTATAAGAAGTTTTATTAAATCGGCTGAAACAAAAGGAGTATCACAACTTATTATAATATTTTTTTCATTTTTTGATTTTTTCAAGCAAGTATAAATTCCTCCGATAGGACCGATATTTTCAATTTCGTCTTCTACGGAAGTGCAACCGGGTATTTTATTTTCCGGATTATTGGTACTTATAAGAATTTGGTTACAAAAAGATTTTAATAATAAAAAAATATGTTCTGTTAAAGTCTTGTTACCAAGAGTCATTACAGCCTTATCTGTTTTCATTCGACTGCTTTTTCCTCCTGCAAGAATTATTCCTGTGTACATATTTTGAGCTAAAAAAATTTATTGTAAATTAGACATTGTAATTTGTTCATTGTTTAATGTGCTTGTAACCAATCTTCTCCGGTTCCTGTATCTACTACAAGCGGGACAAGTAATTTGTATGCGTTTTCCATTTCGGAAATTACAATTTGTTTTACGGTTTCGAGTTCATCTTTTTGTACATCAAAAACGAGTTCATCGTGTACTTGAAGTATCATTTTTGAGCTTAGATTTTTTTCGTTTATTTTATTGAAACAATTAATCATTGCAATTTTGATAATATCAGCCGCCGTTCCTTGTATCGGGGCGTTTATTGCGTTACGTTCGGCGTTACTTCTTTCAACAGCTCTTTCGGAGTTTATTCCGTAAAGCATTCTTTTTCTGCCCAATAGAGTTTCCGCATAAGAATTATCATGAGTAAGTTTAATGCTTTTATCCATATAAGTTTTAACTTCCGGATAACTTTCAAAATATCCGTCAATTAACTTTTGGGCTTCCGAGCGTGAAATTTCGAGATTTTCGGATAATCCGAAAGCTGAAATTCCGTAAATTATACCGAAGTTGGCAGATTTTGCATTGTTACGCATTTCTTTTGTAACTTCTTCCAAAGGAATTTTGTAAATTTTGGCGGCAGTTGCACTATGTATGTCTTCTTTGTTGTTAAAGGCTTCCAGCATTCCTTTGTCTTTGCTCAGATGTGCCATTATTCGGAGTTCTACTTGCGAGTAATCGGCGGCAAGCAGGATATGATTTTGGTCGGAAGCAATAAATGCTTCTCTTATTTTTCTGCCTTCCGGAGTTCGTATAGGGATATTTTGCAAGTTCGGATTTGTAGAACTTAATCTTCCGGTTGCAGTAACAGCCTGATTATATGAAGTATGAATTTTACCGGTTTTGATTTTTACAAGTTTCGGTAATGCCAAAACGTAAGTAGATAATAGTTTGGAAAGCGAACGATATTTTAATATTTGTATAATTATATCGTGTTTCGATTTTAATTTTTGAAGAATATCTTCCGCCGTTGAATATTGACCTGTTTTTGTGCGTTTTGCCTTGTCGGTAATTTTAAGTTTATCGAATAATATTTCACCGAGTTGTTTTGGAGAAGCAATATTAAATTCCTCACCGGAATATTCGTATATTTTGGCTTTGATACCGGCTATTTGTTTTTCTAAATCTTTTCCGTAGTTATTCAGTTTTTCCGTATTGATTTTAACACCGTTTCTTTCCATATCCGAAAGCACATAAACCAGTGGAAATTCAATGTTTTCGGCAAGTTTTGTTAAATTATTTTTTTCGAGTTCTTTAATTAATATGTGTTTTAATTGAAGAGTTAAATCAGCATCTTCACCGGCATATTCTTTTATTTTCAACTCATCGACAAAACGCATTGTGAGTTGGTCTTTTCCCTTTTTTCCGATAAGTTCTTCTATTGGAACAGGAGTATAATTCAAGTATGTTTCACTAAGTTTTGTAAGATTGTGCCTTTGTTCCGGAGCCAATAAATAATGTGCCAACATGGTATCGAAAAGTTTACCTTTTACAAAAATATCATAATTGGCAAGCACTGTAATATCATATTTAATATTTTGTCCGATTTTAGTAATTTTATTGTTTTCAAGAACTTCTTTAAATTCTTCTATAAGAAAAAAGGCTGCA
Source organism: Bacteroidales bacterium (assembly GCA_029934265.1). Lineage (GTDB taxonomy): Bacteria > Bacteroidota > Bacteroidia > Bacteroidales > JAADGE01 > JAOZMN01. Next base: position 5,665 of record JAOZMN010000016.1, on the reverse strand, counting down.
TCTTCATTTTCCGGGACAGGCACATAATATGCTTCGTGTTTTCTGTACGAAAATGCAATTCCGACAAGTTCTGCATCTACGGCTTCGGTGCTTGTGGTTTCTGTATCGAAACAAAATTCTTCCAAAGTAGAAAGTTTATTTATTAAACGTTCTCTTTTTTCTTTTGTATCGACAAAAATATAATTGTGTTCGGTATTTTTTATTGTTGAAAATACTGTTGTTCCGCTTGTTACATTTTCGGGCTGTTCTCTTGTTCCGTCCGGATTTTTGGTAGGGATTATTCTTTTTGCAAGAGCATTAAATTCGAGTTCTTTAAAAAGTGAACTTAGTTCATCGTAGTTCGGTGTTGTATATTTGCAATTTTCGGCATTAAATTCTACAGGAACATCTAATACTATTGTTACAAGTTTTTCGGAAAGTTTAACTGCCTCTCTGCTTTTTATGATATTTTCTTTTTGCTTTCCTTTTATAAGAGTCAGATTATTGTAAATTCCTTGAATACTGCCGTATCTGCTTATTAATTTGGCAGCGGTTTTTTCGCCGATACCCGGTATTCCGGGAATATTGTCGGCAGTATCTCCCCATATAGCAAGAATATCAATAAATTGTTTTGCAGATTTTATTTTATATTTTTCGATTGCTGTTTTTTCTGAAACAATTTCGACTCCGATTTTTCCTCTTTTGGGCTTGAACATAAAAATATTATCGGAAAGCAGTTGTATATAATCTTTGTCCGGAGTCATCAAATATACTGTAAAACCTTCTTTTTCAGCTTTTTTGGCAAGAGTTCCTATTGTGTCGTCCGCTTCAAAGCCTTCAACTTCGATTACCGGAATATTAAAACCCTCTATCATCTTTTTGATATACGGAACTGATTGTATTATTTCGTTCGGGGTCGGTTTTCTGTGGGCTTTGTAATCCGGAAAAAGTTTTTTTCTGAAGTTAGGTGCCGGAGGGTCGAAAACTACGGCAATATGACTTGGTTTTTCCTTTTGAAGAACTTCAAAAAGAGTATTAGCAAAGCCCAAAATTGCAGAAGTATTCAGTCCGGTTGAACTGAAACGGGGATTTTTAATAAATGCGTAATAAGCTCTGAAAATCAGTGCATAAGCATCAAGTAAGAACAGTTTTTTTTCGATTTGAGGGTTATCCATAGTTTTCTTTATTTAAAAGACCGATGTAAAAAGGGTATTTTTCGGTAAGCAGACCCTTAGGGTTTGAAGTAAAGATTTGTAAATAAGATGTTTAGATTTATTAATTCTTGTTAAATTAAACCCTAAGGGTCTTTTTACACCGAACTTCATTTTAAAAAAGCCCATATTTGATTAAAATACAGGCTTTTGGACAGTACCCCCGACAAGACTCGAACTTGTATCAATAGTTTAGGAAACTACTATTCTATCCCTTGAACTACAGGGGCAATTAAAAAATTTGTACAAAATTAGAAAAAAAAGAGCGTTTTAAAAGAAATTGTTATTTTTTTATTTTGTGTATAAACAATCTAAAACAGCTTGAAGACCTTAAATTCCAATAACTTTTTCGCTCCACTTCCAATGTTTCGGGACAGCTTCTATGCCGGTTACGGGTCTCATTTTATATATAAGTTCTTTTGCTTCATTTTTGGAGAAACCGCATTTTTGTAACAATCCATTTGTAAATGAGCCTGTTCTGTGAATGCCGGCGGCACAATGAATGAATATTTTTTCTTGTTTTGAAAGAAGATTTATTATATTATCATAAAGACTATTTATATTTTTTGTAAATTCATCGTCCAAAGGCAGTTCTGATGCAGAAAGCGGAAAGTGAATCCACGTCATTTCTTGTTTTAGGATAAGTTCACCTAATTTATCTACATTTTTCTCTGTTTTTTTCAATAAAGTTACGACAGTTGTAATACCTGTATTTTTAAGCATTTCAATTTTACCAGAGCCGGGACGACCGCCGATTGAAAGGAAGCCGTTTTTTATCGGAATAAAATTAATTTCTTTGCTTCTGTATATTTTGCGAAGTTCTTTTTCTTTTGAGCGTAAAATTTCCAATAAAAAAGGAATATCATTTTCGGTATAGGAAATTTGAATTAAAAGCTTTATAAGTTTCCTTACTTCTGATATTTTAGTATATTTATCATTTACGATGTCTGTAATTTCTTGTTTGTTCGGCTTCATTTTTTAATTTTTTCGACACGTATTATATTAACAGGACAAAGTTCTTGAGCTTCCAAATTACTTTCATATTCATCATCGGAAGTTATAAGCATATAAATATTTTTTTTCGAGTGCGAATTTATTAATATACATTTCCCGTCTTTTTCATTCATTTTCCAAGTATTCGGGGCAACTTCTTCACAATAAGCGCAACCTATACATTTTTCTTTTTGATGAAATATTCTTATCATAAATAAAAAATAAAAAAAGCAGCCGCTCTTTTTGTGTAAGGTGTGAGTTCGGATTTTAATTTGTGCGACCGCTTTTTATAAGTTGCAAATTTAAGCTAAATACTTACTTTTGCAAAACAAAGAATTTTAATTTCAATCCAAAAACAATAAGTTTTAAATAAAAGTGAAAAAAAATATAGTTTTTTTAATAATACTTTCGATAATCGGTCTTTTATTTTATTCCTGTGCAAATATCGGTAGTTTAAGCGGGGGCGATATGGATTCTATTCCGCCGGAAATGCTGGCGAGCAATCCGCCGGATAAAGGAAATAATTTTTCCGGTGATAAAATAATTATTCAATTCGATGAATTTTTTCAGCTTGCCGGAGTAGAAGAGGCTTTTATATCTTCGCCTCCCTTGAAGGAAAAACCAAAATTTTCCATAAAGAAAAAAAACTTTGTTATTAAACTTAATGAAGAGTTGCAAGATACTACAACTTACAGTTTTACTTTCGGTGATGCAATTAAGGATTTCCATGAAGGCAATCCGTTGCTTGATTTTAAATTTGTGTTTTCGACCGGCGAAATTGTAGATTCGTTTCGCATAGCCGGAAAACTTACAGACGCATTTAATCTGACTAATGCCGAAAGGTACAAAGTGATGCTTTATCGCTCGTGGCAAGATTCTACTCCGCTTTTGGACACACCTTATTATATAACAAAAACAGATACTTCCGGAAATTTCGATTTTGATTTTATAAAAACGGGAAAATACAGAATATTTGCCCTCAATGATGCCGATGATAATTATCTGTATAACTTGCCGAATGAAAAAATTGCTTTCCTCGATTCTTTCATAATACCGGAAGTAACCGTTGATATTCATTATGATACAATTCCGGAAGGTACAATTTTGCACGATAAGGCAACCGGTGATTCTATCGGGTTTTTATTGAAAGATTCTGTAATAGTAACGAAAAAAAATATTTACAAGCCGGATAGTTTATATTTATTTAGTTTTTTGGAAAAGCCTGAAAGACAGTATATTAAAAAGTCGGAAAGATTAGGGAAAGGTAAATTTCGATTTATTTACAATATCGCACAAGATACCGTTTTGATTAATTGTTCGGATTCAAATTATACGGCTTCAAAGACGATAATAGAGAAAAATGCAAGAGGAGATACGGTAATTCTTTGGATTTCGCAACCGGAAATTTATAATACGGATACATTAATTTTTACAAATTCAATTTATAATTTGGATTCTTTGGAAAATTATGTAAAAGAAACGGATACGGTAGAATTGGTTGTCAGGAAAAAGAAAAAAAGTATAAAAAGGAAAAAAGACAAAGAAAATATTGATACTATTCCTAAGAAAAAATATCTAAATTTTATTTTACCCAAAGGCGACCAACATTTATATAAACCATATACTTTTGAAACTCAAAATCCGATAAGTTCTTTCGATACTTCAAAAATAGAATTTTTTGAAATTGTGGATACCGCATTTTATGAAGACAGAACGCAAAAAATAGAATTTTCCGGACGGATTGATAACGATATGTTGCTTTTTGTTTTTAAGCGCCCGGTTATTGATGATATTGGTTTGCGGTTTCTTAATTATTGGAATCCGGATATTTGGTATTCAAGTACATACACAGAAAATAGAGATTCTGTATTTTGTGAAATTACAGATGAAAAAATTATCGAACTCGATACAATAAAATTATTTTTGGATTACGATAATGATTTTTTCTTAAATCAAGTACAAAAATTTGAAGATTCATTGTCTGTTTCAATTCAAAAACAAGAAATTAGTTCTCTTGTAAGAAGTAAAAAAGATACAGTAAAAATATCTTTTATAAAACCGATAACTCGTAGATTTACGGCAAGAAGTATTATTAATAAAGATTCGCTTCCGGAAGATGTTTTTAATATTTCTTACAATAAAAATTCGAGTACAGCAAAACTGACTTTAAAAGATACAAGTTTCCGAAATATTGACACTTTGTCTTTGATAGTGAAAATGTATGATTTTACGGATACTTTACAAAATGAAGTGATGTTTATTGATACCGTCGAGGCTGTGTATAAACCTGATTTACAATTTGTTAAAAGTGCAGAACGGATAAAAACAAAAGAACTTTCCATTATTTTCAATAAAAAATTATCAAACGGTTTGGAGTTTATTCCGATTAATTTCGGGAATGATAAAAAACTTAAAAAAAATATCAATAAAGGGAAAGATACCGTTAATTTTATTTTTTCGGATAAAAAAATATATAAGAAAGATACTTTAATTTTTACTGTAAAATATCCGTTTATTAACAGAGATGAGGCAGAGGAAACAAAAACGGATACATTTAAAGTTGCTTTGACAATTCCCGAAAAAGCGGACGAAAACAAAAAGCAAAAAATACCGGCATCTGTTGAAATGCCTGTGAATTTTAAATTTATGAAAGATTCATCGACTATCAGAAAATACATTATTGATTATGCTTGGAAAGACAGTGTTTCCTATAAAGCGGTTGTGGATTCTTTTGCTTATGAGGATATTTTTTCTTTATATAACAGAAAAAAAATAATAGATTTTACAGTTAGGTCTTCAAAATCTTACGGAAAAATAATATTGAAACTTTCCGACATAGCACAAATAGCCGAAAATAATTTTTATTCCGGCAAGAATATTAAAGATTCTGTTTTGCTTTCAAAATTACTTAAAGGACAGGTGGTAATTAAATTACTTGATGAAAAAGCTTATATTATAAAGAAATTGATTATTAAAGAAAATCTTGATACTACTCTTGAATATATAAACCCAGGAAAATATTCGTTAGAAATATTTTATGATGAAAATATGAATGATATTCAGGATAGAGGAAATTTCTTTGATAAATTACAGCCTGAACGAAAACTTATTTATTATAATCCCATAGAAATAAAAGAAAATTTTGCAACGGAAATTAATTGGAAAATAAGGTTTAAAGATTTGAATATCAGAGTTAAAAAGAAAAAATAAGAAGTTTCACTTTAATAATAAAAGACCGCTTTCGAGCAGTCTTTTTTTTATTGAAAACTTATTTTTTAGTACGGATAATATTGCCAATTATAGTATTGACCGTCAGAGCCGAGTACTTTCATTGTAACAACATTACTTTCGCTTATCCATACTTCGTAAGGGTTGACTTTGCAATGAACTAAGGACACTTTCAAGTTTGTGTAAATTAACTGTTTTCGTGTCTTATTTAGATTTATTCTAAATTTGTTTTTCTTATCTTTGTTGTGCGAAAA